>JADLFL010000025.1 GCA_020845575.1 Acidobacteriota bacterium
CGTCGCGCAGGCACAGGTCATCGTTCAAAACCTGACCGACGACCTGGCGGTGCAAATCGCCCAGTCTCCGGTGCTGGCGGATGGTCTCGCATCCCTGTCCCGGTCATTTGACGATGCCTTCGGCATGGACCACGCGGATTCGATTCGAACGCTGGCCGGCTACGTCAACCAATTCGCCATCGGCGTCGTGACCGCGGGGCAACTGGTGGTCGAATTCGGTCGCTACGCCGGGTTCGCGTTCTACGGAATCCGCGCGGCGCTGTTCTCCGTGCTCGGCGTCCTGGGCGACGTCCTCGAGGGACTCTATTCGCTCATTGAGGGCGCCGTTGAGACCGCGGGTGAGCTGCCCGGTGCGCTCGGACGCGGGTTCCGAGAGATGCTGCCAGGGCTCCGCGACGCGCGTGCCCAGCTCGAAGGGTTTGCGGACAGCTTCCACCAGACGGCAGCGGGTGCGGTCGATGATGCGGCGGCCTGGGATCACGGCGCCACGGTGATCGCCACAGCCCTCGGCAACGCCAAGGCGGCGATGCTCGGCGCCGCACAGGCACACGATGCGACCGCGGCATCGGCGACGCGTGCGCGCGTCAGTACCCGCGAGTTCGGAACCCAGCAGACGCTGACGGCAGCCGAAGCCAAGAAACTGGCCGACGAGGTCGCCCGGCAGCGACAGGCCCTCGAGAGTCTGGGGTTCGTCACGCGTGACACGGTCAACGAGTCGATTGCGGAATTCGACCTCTTGCTCCAGCGCGGCACACGCGAGGGCATCAACGCCAATGCGATGTTGTCGGCGATGCTGCCCAAGCTGGTCGAACTGGAGCGCCGCGCACGGGCGTCTGGTATCTCGACAGCCGACCTCTCGGCCATCATCACCGACATTCGCACGACGCTCGCGAGCGCGGCCCCAACGCTCGACGCGTTTCTCTCGACTGATCCCTCACGGACGCTCCTCCGTGCCGGTCTACAACGCATCACCGCCGAGATGCTAGCCGTCACCACCGAAACCACGCTGGCTACAAACGCCATGCACTTCTTCGGGTTCCAGACGCAGGCCGAACTGGACCGTCGCGTCAAAGACGCCCGCCGCGCTCATGCAGACCTGGTCGCCTCGCGCACGGCCACGGCGTCCCAACTCGCCGCCGCGGCGGCGCAGGTGGCAGAAGCGGAACGCGCCGCCGCACATCGGACGGCGGTCGGCTGGAATGAGGCGCTGTCGGCCAGTGCGGCGGGCTTTCAGCAGCTCGCGCAGGTCGCCGACGGCGAGATGGCGGAGATCTCGCGCAGTATCGGTACTGGGATCGCCGCCGCGGCGCAGTTCAAAGAGAGCCTCACGTCGATCCAGAAGGGGGACTTTGCATCGGTCGCCACGGGCGTCGCGGGGATCGTGAGCGCGGTCGTCTCGATCGGCCAGATGATCTGGAACGCGTTCACGACGCCCGAGTGGAAAAAGGTGATGACCGACGTCGGTCGGCGCTGGGGCGTGGATATCTCCGAGGGCCTGGCGAAAGAGATCGAAGCCGACGAGAAGGCCCTCATCAAGAACGCCGCTGAGTCGACGGCAGCCGACGTCGGCGTGCGCATGGGCCGCGTCATTGGCCGGCAGCTCATCCAGCAGGCAGGCTTCACGGTCCGCGAGCTCGCCGAGCTGCTCAACCTCAGCCAGATCATCGAGGAAGGCGGCGGCCTGACCGCGCAGAATCTCGACACCTGGATCGGTCGATCGAATCGTCTCTTTGACGCGGTCGCCCTCGGTGGCCGGAACGGCGCGCTCGCGACGCGGGAGCTGTCGACGCTGATCGACCAGTTCACCGATCAGGCCAATGCCGCCGGCGGCCGCTGGAGCCAAGCGTTCAAGGATCTGCTCGCGCGGGCCAAGCAAGCGGGCGTCGCGATCGATCAAGTCACCGCGGCGCTCAACGAGCAGTTCGATCGCGCCGCCGGCGGCACGCAGAAGATTGTCGATGGCTTCGCGTCGACGCTTCCGGATCTCAAGCAACTCCGCGAGGACCTCGCGAAGGACGAGACGCTCACGGAACAGGAACGCGAGGCGCGCGTCCGAGCGACGACCGAGGCGATTGTTGCCAGTCGCCAGGACGAGTTCGATCGGTTGAGCCGGATCACGCTCGCCGGATTCAACGCGTACATCGCGCAGGGGCACTCGGCTGCGGATGCCTCGCGTGTGTTCGGCGAGTCAATCGATCAGCTCATCGCCAAGCAGCAGGCGCTGGGCTTCGCCGGCAGCGCCGCGTTCGACCAGCTCGCGCGCATGCGCCAGTTGGTCGCGACGACCCAGCCGCTCCTCGACCAGGTCGGCGGGCTGACGGAGCTGATGATCGCGCTCGACAACGTCGGCGGGCTGACGACGGAGACGTTCCGGGATCTCGAGGCGCAAGGGCTCGACACGTTCAAGAAGCTCACCGAGGCCGGCTTCACGGAGAAGGAAGCGCACGAGCAGATCAAGCCGATGATCGAGCATCTGATTCGGCTGAGCCAGGAGCGGGGCCTTGCGCTCGATGAGGAGACGCAGAAGATCGTCGAGCAGATGAAGGCCGACGGCACCCTCCGCGAACAGGAGGCCTCGACGCAGCAAGTCATGAAAGAGGGCTTCTCCGCGATGCTGCAGGCGATGGGCCACGACATCCCGGAGGCCTGGAAGAAGACGGCCCAAGCGGCCAAGGATGCGGCCGACGAGATCGAACAGCAGGCGACGAAGAAGATCACGGGTGGACTCGACACCGTCAAAGATCGGCTCGCGAACGGGACCGTGTGGGACGTGTGGGCGCGCAACGCGCGCGAGGCGGCGAAGGCCGTCAGTGCCGAAGTCGATGCCGTGAGCTTCGGGCATTCGCCGGGCGGGCTCAAGGAGATTCCGTTGATGCTGCGCAAGGCCTCGCTTACGGACTGGTCGCGGATCGCGATCGACGACCTCGAACGCGTGCAGGCCGTTGTCGATCGCTTCAACGCGCCGGCGGCCGTGCTCAAAGCGATCGACGGCAGTATCGCCGAAGGCGACGCTGGCCGCGGCGCGATCAGCTCCACCAAC
>JADLFL010000026.1 GCA_020845575.1 Acidobacteriota bacterium
ACGGGCCACCGTGGCCGACAAACCGAGCACGAACCGGGCTTTCGCCCGTCGCACGACCGACTCGAACGTCTGCGCCGACAAGTGGTGACACTCGTCAACGATGACGTGGCCGTAGTCGGCGACGAGGTCGTCGACGACGCCTTTCTTGACGAGGCTCTGTATGCCGGCGACATCAATCAGGCCTGTGGTTCGCTTGCGGCCGCCGGCCACACGGCCGATCGACTTCGCCGGCATACCAAGGAACGTCGAGAGTCTCTCGACCCACTGATCGAGGAGTTGCCGTCGGTGGACCAGCACCAGCGTGTTCACCCGACGCCTGGCAATCAGCCATGCGGCAATCACGGTCTTTCCGAAGGCCGTCGTCGCCGCCAGCACGCCCGTGTCGTGCAATGCCATCGCCCTGGCGGCGGCCAACTGCTCAGGTCTCAGTTCGCCGGTGAATGTCACATCCGTGGGCCGACCGCTCTCTCGTTCGTCACGAATGACGACGCGGATGCCGAGACTCACCAGTTCGGCGCGGATGTCGTCCAGGCAACCGCGCGGCATGCCGATGTGCTGCGGATGGTCCTCGGCGCACGCGATGACGCGCGGCTTGTCGTAAGTCGACAACCGCATCGCCTGTGCCTTGTAGAACTCCGGGTTCTGGAAGGCGGCCATCCGCAAGAGACGGTTCCTCAGCCCTGCGTTCAGGCCGTCCTTGGCGAGGTAGATCTGATTGGCGTAGACGAGTGCCAGGCTGTCGGGCAACTCACCGACGATCGCTGCCTCGCGCGGACGCCGCGAGGGCGCCATCGTCCAGGGCTCTTCTTCGCCGTCCTCCTGCGGTGGCAGACGCACGCCCAGGACTCGACCACGTCGTTCCGCGTCCTGAACGATCGATTCGACCTCTGCCAGACCGATGCGTCGCACGCTCGCCAGGAACGCCCACTGGTCGACCCATGGCACAAGATCGTCGTCAACGAACACGCTGTTGCCCTCGTCGCGCGGTGCCCGTTGCAGGGGCAGCGCGATCAGGTTCCCGAAGCCGCCCTGAGGCAGGGTGTCCTGGTTCGGGAAGAGCCGATCGTAGGAGTCCAGGCCGATCTCAGGTCTGTTCTCCATCGCTTCCGTCAGCAGGTGCGATCCGAGGCGGCGGGCCAGCGAGGCGGGGATGGCCTGACCGAAGAAGAGCCATACGTGTCCGCCCCGCCCGGAACGCGATCGCTCGAGCGCGGCGGCCAGGCCCAAGCGTCGACAGCCACCGACGAAGGCGACTGCATCAGGTTCCCATCCGGCCTTGTCGAAATCGACGGCCAGAAAGTAGCAGGTCTCGTCCAGCAGCATCGGATAGACGCCAGCGACGAACGGGTGATCACTCGCGTCTCGCCCGGAGAGATGCCATCGAACGACTTCGTCGGTGACCGGGAGGAAGCGGCGATGCGGGCACAGCGCACACTTGATCCTGGGCTTCTCGCAGATGCCCGGCACCCACTCGTTCGCGCACGCGGGCGCATAGCCGGACTTGCCGGTCTTCCGGCTCTCGAATCGACGCGGGTAGACGTCTTCGCGGCCGCGGAACAGCGATCGGAAGAGGGCAATCTTTGCCGCTACTGGCGAGTGCCGATTGAGAGCGCCGTCAGAGGCGGGGGCAGACGACGCGGCCGGGTCGAGATCACCCATCGACTATGACGCATCGGTGTCGGAGCGGGCCGGCTCGAAACGCCACCGCTTCAGATCGTCGATGGCATCGAAGTGAGCGTCGATCGCCGCAATCGGCACCTGGTGCTCGACGCACAGCGCCGCGATCCATAGGTCGTTCTCTGGAATCGGCTTGCCCTTCTGCCGGAGAGCGAGCCGCAGTTCAGCGTAGACCTTGGCGGTGGCGACCGTGACGTTCAGGACGACGCAGCGAGTGACCAGCGCTTCAACCTTGGCGAGGTTCTCGTCCGCCTTCCGCGAATTGAGGGCTCCGTAGCGCAATTCGCCGACAACGGGCGCCGGCAGAAGGTGCTCGCTGACGCTCGAGAGCAGCCGGACGTCAACCGCCGCGGCCAGAACATCGATCGCAACGCTCGTGTCGAGCGCGACCCGATCACCACTCCTTGGGGTCGACGCGCTCGAACTCACGATCGATGATCTCCCGGAGTTCCTGAGCGTCCTCAGTGGAGAGAGAGCCAGAGACTTCGGCAAGCGCAGGCACCCGCTCCTCGACATCCACTGTGAGCGTGACGTGGTGATGCTCGGCCAAACCCTTGGGACGTCGGAGCGGCCGGAACACACCGTCCTCGAACACGGCAGGAATGGTCTGGCTCATGAACATCATCCTAGCAGGTCACGGATTGCGGGGCCGGATCGGACGCGATGTCCGGCGACACCGGCCGGCCTACCGTGCTTGACCTCGCGCATCCCGGGTTCCAGGTGCACCCACGCGGCGTTGATAGAGAACCCGCGTGGCCCGAATGCGCCTATTTCCGAGGGCCGCGGAGGCGAAGAGCGGCGTGCTTTTCGACGTCATTGCCCGCAGTCGCCCACGAGAACCCGCTACGCCTTGCTAAGTTGTTGAATCTAAATGATCGGAGTTTGGCGGAGAGGGTGGGATTCGAACTCTGCCAGCTCCTTTAGAATCTGTAAGTTACAGAAACCACGTTGCCGGGAATGCCATGAATGCCGTCGTTGCCGTCGGGCATTGCCCGCCATTGCCCGCTG
>JADLFL010000027.1 GCA_020845575.1 Acidobacteriota bacterium
CACGTAGATGGCCTGCACGGACGTGATGGAGCCCTTCTTGGTCGACGTGATGCGCTCCTGCATCTCGCCCATCTCGCTGGCCAGCGTCGGCTGGTACCCCACCGCGCTCGGCATGCGCCCGAGCAGCGCCGACACTTCGGAACCCGCCTGCGTGAAGCGGAAGATGTTGTCGACAAACAGGAGCACGTCCTTGTTCTCGGCGTCGCGGAAGTACTCGGCGACGGTGAGGCCCGTGAGTGCCACGCGCAGACGCGCACCCGGCGGCTCTGTCATCTGGCCGTAGACGAGCGCGGCGCGCGACTTCGACGGATCGTTCACGTCGATGACGCCGCTCTCCTGGAACTCGAGCCACAGGTCGTTGCCTTCGCGCGTACGCTCGCCCACGCCGGCAAACACCGACACGCCGCCGTGCTTCACGGCGATGTTGTGGATCAGCTCCTGGATGATGACGGTCTTGCCCACGCCGGCGCCGCCGAACAGGCCGATCTTGCCGCCCTGCAGGTACGGTTCGAGCAGGTCGATGACCTTGATGCCCGTCTCGAACATCTCGAGGCGCGTGGACTGCTCTTCGAGCGACGGCGCGGCGCGGTGGATCGGCCACGACGTCTCGGACACCACGGGGCGATCCGGATAGTCCACAGGTTCGCCGAGCACGTTGAGCACGCGGCCGAGCGTGGCCGGACCGACGGGCACCGTGATGCCCGCGCCGAGGTCGACGGCGTCCATGCCGCGCTGCAGGCCGTCTGTGGGCTTCATCGCCACCGTGCGCACGCGACCTTCGCCGAGGTGCTGCTGCACTTCCGCGATGATGTCGGTGTGTCCGGCGCCGGAGGCATCGGGCACGCGCACCCGGATCGCGTTGTAGATGGCGGGCAGGTGCCCGCCCTCGAACTCGATGTCGAGCACCGGTCCGATGATCTGGACGATGCGGCCGACCTGCTGCTGCTCGATAGTGCCGTTGGCCATGATGTGTTGGTCTTGTCCCTAGAGCGCCTGCGCGCCCGATACCACTTCGATGATCTCGCGCGTGATGGCGGCCTGTCGCACCTTGTTCATGTACAGCGAGAGCTTGTCCACCATCTCCTGCGCGTTGCGCGTGGCCGCATCCATGGCGGTCATCCGCGCCGCGTGTTCGGACGCCGCCGACTCGAGCAGCGCACGATACACCTGGATCTCCACGTGCCGGGGCACGATCGTCGTGAGGATCTCCTCGGCAGACGGCTCGTAGAGGTAGTCCACGAGCGGTCCTTCCACGCCGCCGTTCTCGGGCGTGAGCTCCGGGATCGGCAAGAGGCGCTCGACCACCACGCGCTGGGTCATCGCCGACTTGAACTCGTTGTACAGCAGGTACACCGAGCTCACGCGGCCCTCGGTGAACTGCTCGATCGCGGCGTCGGCGACGTGTTGCGCGTGCGAGTGCTTCACGTGCTGGAAGACGTTGACCGCTTCGTAGCGGACGTCGAGCCCGCGGCGCACGAAGAAGTCGCGCGCCTTGCGGCCGACCAGCGCGAGCGCGACCTCACGATCGGCCGAGTGCTGCACGAACGACGAGGCTTGCTTCACGATGTTGCTGTTGAAGCCGCCGCACAGCCCGCGATCGGCCGAGACGACGATCAGCAGCGTGGGCGCGCCAGGAACCTCGGACTGCCGCAGCAGCGGGTGCAGCGACGGATCGACGCGACGCGCCACGCTGCTCATCACGCGCAGCGCCTGGTTGGCGTACGGCCGCGCGTGGACGATGCGCTCCTGGGCCCGGCGCAGCTTGCTGGCCGAGACCATCTTCATCGCCTTGGTGATCTGCTGCGTCGACTTGACGGCACGGACCCGGCGACGGATGTCGATGAGGGAAGGCATGTGACCTGATGCTTACGCGACGCCCGCGGGACGCGCCTGCCGCGACGAGAAGTCCTTCTGGTACTCCTCGATGGCGTGGACCAACTCGGCCTCGGCGTCCTTGCTGACGTCCTTCTGCTCCATGATGCTCGACAGGATGCCCGGCCGGCGCGCCGCCATGTACTCGTGGAAGCCCTTCTCCCACGCCGGGATGTCGCCGAGCTCCACGTTGTCGAGGTACCCGCGCGTGGCGACGACCAGGATTGCGACCTGGCTGGCCACCGAGAGCGGCTGGTATTGCGGCTGCTTGAGCACTTCCACCAGACGCACGCCGCGATGCAGCTGCTGCAGCGTGGCCTTGTCGAGATCGCTGCCGAACTGCGCGAACGCCGCGAGCGCGCGGTACTGCGCGAGATCGAGACGCAGCGAGCCTGCCACCTTGCGCATCGCCTTGATCTGCGCCGAGCCGCCGACACGCGACACGGAGTTGCCCACGTTGATGGCCGGGCGCACACCCTGGTGGAACAGATCGCTCTCGAGGAAGATCTGGCCGTCGGTGATCGAGATCACGTTGGTCGGGATGTAGGCCGAAAGGTCGCCGGCCTGCGTCTCGATGATCGGCAGTGCCGTGAGGGATCCGCCGCCGAGCGTGTCGTTCAGCTTCGCGGCGCGCTCGAGCAGGCGCGAGTGCAGGTAGAACACGTCGCCCGGATACGCTTCGCGCCCCGGCGGCCGGCGCAGCAGCAGCGAGATCTCGCGGTACGCCTGCGCGTGCTTCGAGAGGTCGTCGTAGATGACCAGCGCGTGCCGGCCCGAGTCGCGGAAGTACTCGCCGATCGTGCAGCCCGAGTACGGTCCGATGTAGAGCATCGGCGCGGGGTCTGACGCGGCAGCGGCCACGACCACCGTGTAGCGCAGCGCGTCGTGCTCTTCGAGCGTGCGCACGACCTGGGCGATCGTCGACTGCTTCTGGCCGATCGCGACGTAGATGCAGATGACGCCCGTGTCCTTCTGGTTCAGGATGGCGTCGACGGCGACGGCGGTCTTGCCCGTCTGGCGGTCGCCGATGATCAACTCGCGCTGACCGCGGCCGATCGGCACCATGCCGTCGATGGCCTTGATGCCCGTCTGCAACGGTTCGCGCACCGGCTGGCGATCGACGACGCCGGGAGCGAGACGCTCGATCGGATCGAAGCGGTTCGATGCGATCGGGCCCCTGCCGTCGACCGGCTGTCCGAGCGCGTTCACGACACGGCCGAGCAGCTCGTCGCCGACCGGCACCGAGATGATGCGGCCCGTCCGGCGGACTTGGTCGCCCTCGCGGATGGCGCGCGCCTCACCGAGCAGCACCGCGCCGACGGTGTCCTCTTCGAGGTTGAGCGCGATGCCGAACACGCCGTGCGGGAACTCCAGCATCTCGCCGGCCATGGCGCGCTCGACGCCCTGCACGCGGGCGATGCCGTCACCGATGGCCACCACCGTGCCGACCTCGGCCACGTCCACACCGGCCTGGAAGCCGCCGATCTGTTCGCGGATGATGCGGGAGATGTCGTCTGCTTTGATCGTCATACGTCAGCGTTCGGATGGGTGCTGAGTGTCGCGGCAGGCTCAGCCCTGCTGCGCGATCTGCTCCTTCAAGCGGGCGAGTTGTCTGGCGAGGCTGCCGTCGTAGACGAGGCTGCCCACGCGCGTGATGGCGCCGCCGATGACGGCGGGATCGACCTTCGTGGTGATCGCGACCCGGGATCCGAGGGCCTGCGCCAGCGCGTCCTGCAGGCGCGACGTTTGGCCCTCATCGATCGCCACCGCCGTCGTCACGTCGACGTCGACGCGGCGTTCCTCGCGGTGCACCAGCGTCTCGAATTCCCTGACGATGGCGGGGAGGTCGTCGGCGTGCCTGGTGTCGGCCAGGATCGTGAGGAGCGTGCGCGCGGCAGGCGGCGCCCCGATCGCGTCGGCGACCTGCTCGACGATCGCGCGCTTGGCGGCGGGCGGTACGAACACCGACATCACGGCGTCGCGGAGTTCGCCATGCGAGTCGAGCAACGCGGTGAAGGCGTGGAGGCCATCGAGCGTCTGACGCGCGATGCCCTGGTGCTGCGTCGCCTGGAAGAGCGCGCGGCCCGCACGTCTGGCTTCGAGGGACGTCATGCCAGGTTCCTCATGCGTGTCGCGTAATCATCCACCAACGCATGCTGCTCGGCGTGCGTCAGCGTGGCGCGGAGGCGCGCATCGGCGACGTCGACAATGAGTGCGGCCGCTTCGGCGCGGAGCTCGGTGCGCGCGTGGCGCGTCTGCGCGGCGATCTCGCGGCGTGCCTGATCGACGAGACGGTCGCGCTCGACTTCGGCGGCGGTCCTGATGCGCGTGCGCTCCGCGTCGAGCTCTTCGGCCCCTCGGCGGCGGAGATCCTCGAGTTCGCCCGGGAGCGCGGCGAGACGGGCTTCGATCGTCGCGAGGCGTTCGGTGGCAGCGGTGCGCATCTCCGCGGCGTCGACGAGATCCTTGCGGATCTGCGCGCCGCGCGCGGTGAGGTGATCGGCGAGCGGCTTGCGGGCCAGCCAGTAGATGACACCGACGAGGATCGCGAAGTTGGCCAGGCGCGCCAGCGTCACGAGCACGCTCTCGCCGTGCTCCTCGCCGTGGCCGGCCGGCGCGTGAGCGTCGGTCGCGTGCGCGGCCGCGGCACCGTGATCGTCAGCGGGCTGTGCCTGAAGCGCTGGCGCAAACGACAGGAGTGCCGCGACGGCGAGCGCTGCCGGCATCAGGCGCAGAAAGGTCGTTGGCGTGGCGTTGGACATCGCGGTGCGCATCAGTGGGTCCGCCCGGCGAGACGATCGGCCACCTGCTGACCGAGCTGTTGCGCGTCCTGCTGGAGCTGGGCGCGGGCCGCGGCCGTGTCTGCGGCAAGGGTCCGTCGCGCCGCGGCGAGCTCCTGCTCGGCCTGCGTCCGGGCCGACGCGATCATCTCGGTGCGCTCGTCCTGCGACTGCTTCCGCATGTCATCGAGCTCGCGATAGAAGGAGGCGCGGGCCGCGGCGGTCTTGGCGTCGAACTCCTCACCCGCGCGATGGGCCTCCGCCGCGCTGCGCTCCGCCATGACGCGCGCGGATCGCACGGCGTCCTCCCGCGCGTGCATGACGCGCAGCAGTGGCTTGAAGAACAGCTGCTGAAGGACGACAGTCAGCAGCAGCACGAACGCAATGACCCACAGGACCGACAGGTCCGGTAACACGGTGCCTCCGGGAGTATGCCGACGAGGGCGGGCTGCACCCCGCCGCTGGCAAGACGCGGGCACTGGGGCGACTCGGCGTGCCCGCCGAAACACAGACTTATACCACTATCGCCGGCAGACGTGCAATACAAGGGGGTTTGCCGTCGTACGGGGATGGACGGCGGCGCACCACCGCAGGTGGCGTGGCTTGGCGTGCCCACCGAGTCATGCGACGTCTCTCCAGGGGGCTGGCGCGGAGAGCCGGCCTGCCGTCTGTGGCGGGAGGGGGGGCGGCCCTCCGGCCCCGACCGTAGGCGTCAGATCAAGCGGACGGCCGGGGGTCCAACAGCGGGTTCGACCCGGCCGACGAGGGCGGCCAGGACGCCGCGGGCCTGCAGGGCAGTGCGGACGGCGTCGACCTGCGTGGGGTCGACCGCGGCCAGCAGGCCGCCCGACGTCTGGGGGTCGAACGCGAGCGCGCTCAGATCGGCCGGGACATCCGCACCCTCGACCACCGATCCACCGAAGTGCTTGCGATTGTTGACCATGCCGCCGGTCTTGTTCCCCAGCGCGAGGTCGCGCGCACCGGGCAGCAGGGGCATCGACGCCGTGTCGATCGCGATCGCGACACGGCTGGCGAGGGCCACTTCGCACGCATGGCCGGCGAGCCCGAACCCCGTGACGTCGGTACACCCGTGGACGGCGCCGGGCACCGACAGGAACGCCTCCGCTGCCGCCTGGTTGGTGCGTCGCATCGACGCGATGGCGGCGTCGAGCGTGGCGGCGTCGGTGCGCGCGAACTTCGCCGCCGTCGCGATCACGCCCGTGCCGAGTGGCTTGGTGAGAATCAGGGCGTCGCCGGGACGTGCGCCGGCGTTGGTCCACACGGCATCGGGCGAGGCAGTGCCCGTGACGGCGTAGCCGAACTTGACCTCCATGTCCTGCACCGTGTGTCCACCGAGCAGCGCGATGCCGCACTCCTGCAGCACGGACATCCCACCGGCGAAGATCGACTTGACGATGTCGGGCGGGAAGGCCTTCGTTGGAAACGCTGCGATGGCCAGTGCGGTGATCGGGCGCGCGCCCATGGCGTAGACGTCGCTGACGGCGTTGGCCGCGGCAATCCGTCCGTACGCGAACGGGTCGTCCACGATGGGCGTGAAGAAGTCCACCGTCTGCACCAGTGCCACATCCCCCACGACGAACACACCTGCATCGTCCGCGTTCCGGTAGTCGACCAGGACACGGGGATCGGTGGGGACGGGCAGGTCGCTCAGCACCTGAGCGAGCTCGCCAGCGGCGAGCTTGCTCGCTCAACCAGCGCAGGCGGCGAAATCGGTCAGGCGACGGTTCATGGCTTACGGCTTACGGCTTACGGACAAAGGCTCAAAGGATCAAGGGGCTTCACAAATCGGCATTCGCGGCATCGCGGCATTCTCAGGGGCTCAGTATAGAGGTGCCCAACAGCAGATCGCGCGAAACAGCCCCGGCGTCACGCGGGGCGCGGAGTCGCACGCTCCCAGGGGTTGATGATGTCCACGCTCATGGGGATGAAGTCGTCCACGTCGCGAGTGACCACGGTGAGCCCATGGACGAGTGCGGTCGCCGCGATGAGCGCATCGCGAACAGGTCGCGGATCCGGCACGTGCAGCGCGGCGGCCCGTCGAGCAACGAGCGTGTCGATCACGAGAACTCGCTCGGCGAATGTCGGGAGCACGTGCTCATCAAGCCACGTCCGCAGGATTCTGCCTTGCGTCGTATCGCGTCGCTCGACGAGCAGCGTGCCATGCTCCAGTTCCTGGACCGTGATGGCGGACAAGAAGAGGGTTGGGGCGGACACACGTCTGGCCCAGTGCGCAACATTCGCGTCCGCCTTGCCGGACTTTACTTTCCGCAATTCCGACACGACGTTGGTATCGAGCAGGTACATCACCGAAGGTCCGCGGGACGAGCGCCGTCGCGGAGCCGCGGGACCACCAGTTCGACGTCTTCAATGCCTTCCGGCTGTCCCAGCCGGTCGACGATGGAGCCTTCGCCGCTCGCGAGCTTCTGGTAATCCTCGAAGGTCAGAAGGACGTGCGCGGGGCGCCCGCGGTCGGTGATGACAACCGGCCCCCGACGGGCTGCATGTTTGGCTCGGCCGGTGTCCTGGTTGAATTCGCGACTCGAGAGTCTCGTGATCGCCGTGACAGCACCCCTCTATGTAGAGATGTTACTACATCTGGGTGCATGGCTCGAGGCAGCCAGCCCGCAAGCCGCCGCCACGCCCGCCTGCGTTCATCGTTCCACGAGATATTCGAACAGGCGGATCAGCTCGTCTTCGTTGACGAAGTCGATTTCCACGCGGCCGCCCTTCCCTTTTCGGCGGATGGCCACGCGGGTGCCGAGGGCCACGCGGAGGCGCTCTTCGGCTTCGCGCGTGTGTACGTCCTTTTTCGGCGGTTCGGGTGTCTCGGTCGTATCGGCCGGCTCGACCAGCTTCTTCGCGAGGGCCTCCGTGGCGCGCACCGACAGGTCTTCGGCAACGACCTTGTCGGCGGTCCGCACCAGCAGGGCCTCGTCCTCGATCGCCAGTAGCGCACGGGCGTGTCCCATCGACAGCTCGCCGGAGACGACCCGATGGCGGACCTGATCTGGTAACCGCAACAGACGCAAGTGGTTAGCGACAGTCGCGCGATCCTTACCGACAGCCGCGGCGATCTGTTCCTGCGTGAGGCCCGACTGCTCTCCGAGCCGCTTGTAGGCCAGCGCTTCTTCGATGGGGTTGAGGTCCTCGCGCTGGATGTTCTCGATGAGGGCCGCCTGGAGCAGCCGTTCATCGCTGATGTCGCTGATGTGGACCGGCAGCTTCAGCAGTCCGGCGATCTGCGCGGCACGCCAGCGGCGCTCGCCAGCCACGATCTCGAACCTGTCGCCCTTGCGGCGCACGACGATCGGCTGAACGAGACCGGACGCGCTGATCGACTCGGCGAGCTCCTGAAGCTTCACCTCATCGAATCTCGTCCTTGGCTGCAAGGGATTGGGGTCGATCAGGTCGAGATCCACATCCCGTTGTGGTTGTGCCGATTCCTTCGACGCCGCCTGAGGCGGGGCGACGGCTATCGGTTTCTCCGGGATCAGGGCGCTGAGGCCTCTTCCCAACGCAGGTCGTTTGTCTGATTTCTGGGCCACGGGCGTCGATCAGGAGGTGGTTGTGGTGGCCGCTTTGCGCGCCACGCGGGCGCCGTTGCGAGCCAGGAGTTCGTGTGCGAGCGAGACATAGGCCTCTGCCCCGCGCGAGCGTGGATCGTAGAGGAGCACGGGCAGGCCGTGACTTGGCGCCTCGGCGAGCCTGATATTGCGCGGGATGACGGTGTCGAACACCTTCGACTCGAAGAAGCCGCGGATCTCCTTCGCCACCTGATTGCCGAGGTTCGTCCTGTCGCCGAACATGGTCAGGACAACCCCTTCGATGTCGAGGGCGGGGTTGAGCCCATTGCGGATCCGCGTGAGTGTGGACATGAGGTCCGCGAGGCCTTCGAGCGCGAAGTACTCGCAGTGCAGCGGGATCAGGACGGTATCTGCGGCAACGAGTGCGTTCAGCGTCAGCAAGCCGAGCGACGGCGGCGTATCGATGAAGATGAAATCGTAGCGATCTCGCACTGACGCGATCAGGCGCTGCAGGCGCTGCTCGCGTTCCTCCAAGGGCACGAGTTCCACTTCAGCGGCGGCCAGATGGCGGTCCGCCGGTACGAGGTGCAGGTTGTCGACGGCTGTCTGAAGAATGGGCAGGTCTGCGTCACCCACAAGCGCTTCATAGACGGTCTGTTCAGAGCCTGACTTCTGGCCGAGACCACTCGTGAGGTTGCCCTGGGGATCCATGTCGACCACGAGCACGCGCTGATCCGCCATCGCAAGCGACGCCGCGACGTTGATCGTGGTGGTGGTCTTCCCCACGCCACCCTTCTGATTTGATACAGCGATGATCTTGCTCATGGGCGGGAACGATCAGGGTAGCACACGCCTACGCGCCTTTGGATCCGATGTTCCACGTGGAACAAGAGCGCATTCTGGCGCCAAATGTTCCACGTGGAACATTCATGCCCCCACGCGAGAGAGAACTACCAACCGGCTCCGTAGAGACTCCAGAAGGGTGCGCTCTCTGGTGAGAGCCAGGCCAGACGGGATTGCCGGAAGAGGCTGGCCAGGGCCAAGAAACCACAACTGCTGACCTCCCGGTCTCAACGCGTCCCGGAACAGCTCGAGTTGGGCCTCTTCGGCACGCACGGCGCGGATGGAGATGACATCTACCTGTTCGCGAACCAGTGGATCGACCAATGCCTGCTCGAAGCGCGACGTGACAACGCGACAGGACGCCAGATCGAGGTGCCTCACGACCTCCCTCAGGAAGACAGACTTCCGCGTCCTGACCTCCACCATGGTGAGGGAAAGGTCTGCCCGGGCGATCTTCAGTGGGATGGCAGGCGATCCGCCACCAGATCCGATGTCAACAAGGGCCCTGGCGGCGGGGTTGATCTCGGTGGCGGCCAGGGTCGGCTCCACGAGCAGGCGATCGATGGCCTCGTCCGGATCGTCGAGCGCCGTCAGGTTCATCCGCGCGTTCCAGCGCTCGAGAAGATCCAGGTACGCGAGGAGTTGATCAATCTGGACGTCAGACGCGCGCGCACCAGCCAGCGACAGCCGCTTCTCCAGTCGCCGACGGGCGTCTCGCGCGGTACCAGAATTACGAGAAGTCACTGCATCGTCTCGAAGGCGCTAAAGAGCCTGTGAAGGAATCGCGTGTCGGTGCGGGTGGCGCCGGACGCGGCCGCCCCGCCCGCGCGCAGGCGCGTCAGTCGTACAAGGGCCGTTCGCGCCGAGGGCGGGTGGGGCTGTCCGGCGACAGGACCCGCGCCTCCGGAAACCATGGTCTTCCCAACCTCTCTCAACTCCCATGCTCGGCTGGCATCGTCCGCCTGGCGAGGGCGGCGCTGATCAGGGCGAGGGCGGCTGGCGTGACACCGGGGATGCGGCCGGCCGAGGCGACTGTCGGTGGACGGGCTTCGGACAATCGCTGCTGCAGCTCCGTCGACAGGCCCGCCAGACCCTCGAACGCAAATCCGTCAGGAACGCGCTGCGCCGCGTAGCGCTCGGCACGCTGCACTTCCCTGTTCTCACGCTTCAAGTACCCAACATATCGACAGTCTGCGTCAAGCGTCGCAATATCTAGTGATGGCACGAGTGGATCGAGCGTCAGATCGAGGCTCGATTCTCGCGTCACCAACTCGGCCAACCTGACCGCCGGGTTCCGCAACGCCTCCGCCGCCGGCACACGGTCTCCCGAAGGCGTCTTCACGAGCGTCGAGCGCAGGACCTCTTCGTTCCGCGCGTACCTGGCGCGACGCGCATTGAACCGACCCCACCGATCCTCGGTCACGGTCCCGATTTCTCGCCCCTTCGGCGTGAGCCGCAGATCGGCATTGTCGATCCGCAGCCGCAGCCGGTGCTCGGCCCGCGAGGTGAACATCCTGTACGGTTCCAGGCACCCGCGCGTGACGAGGTCGTCGACGAGAATCCCGATGTAGCTCTCGTGCCGCTCCAACACGACTGGCCCCCTCCCCCCTGCCCGCCGCGCCGCGGTGACGCCAGCCACCCACCCCGGAGCGGCCGCCTCCTCGTAGCCGGACGTCCCGTTGATCTGACCAGCCAGATAGAGCCCTGCCGTAGCTCGAACCTCCAACGTATGGTGTAGTCCCGTCGGCTGGACGAAGTCGTACTCGACGGCGTACCCCGGCCTGATCAGCTCCGCGCGCGACAAGCCCGGAAGCGCCCTCACGATGGCTTCCTGGACCTCGGCCGGGAGACTCATCGAATACCCGTTGATGTAGACCTCGTCCACATCGAGCCCCTCCGGCTCCAGGAAGAGCTGGTGGGCCTCCTTCTCCGGGAAGCGCATCACCTTGTCTTCCAGCGACGGGCAGTAGCGCGGGCCAATGCCCGTGATCTGGCCGTTGTACAGCGGCGACTCGCCGATGTGGTGCCGCACCAACTCATGCACGCGCGCCGTTGTCCTGGCGGTGTGGCAGTGGACCTGCCGCAAGGGCAGTTCCGTTGTCAGGAACGACAGCGGCACGGGTTCGGCATCACCAGGCTGTTCCTGGAGCGCGTCGAAGTCGATCGATCGCCGGTGCACGCGCGGTGGGGTTCCCGTCTTGAGGCGACCAACTGGCAGCCCGAGGGCTCGAATCGACTCTGCCAGCGACACGGCAGCCGGCTCATCGAACCTGCCGGCGCGACGCTGCACGGGGCCGATGTGGATCAATCCGTCGAGGAACGTCCCCGTCGTCACCACCACCTGCCGGGCGGCGATCTCGCCGCCACCATCCAGGCGCACGCCCCACACCGCACCGCCCTCGACAATGAGGGCCGACACATGGCCGTAAACCAGTGCGATCGAGGGCTCGCGCTCGAGCACCGCGCGAACCCACGCCGCGTAGCGCTGCTTGTCTGCCTGCGCGCGCGGCGACCACACGGCGGGGCCGCGACTCCGGTTCAGCAACCGGAACTGGATGCCCGTGGCATCGATCGCCTGCCCCATCAGACCGCCGAGCGCGTCGATCTCCCGTACGAGATGGCCCTTCGCCGTCCCACCGATTGCGGGATTGCACGGCATCTGGCCGATCGTCTCGGGCGACAACGTGCACACCACGACCGACGCGCCGAGGCGCGAGGCGGCCCACGCGGCTTCGATGCCAGCGTGTCCGGCACCAATCACGATGACGTCAGCGTGTGGCGGCGACATCCCGAATAGTGAAGACCCTACTTACCAATACAGAACGACGAGAAGATGGTCTCGAGCACATCGTCGGGCGTCTCCACGCCGCGCAGATCCTCGAGGGCCACGAGCGCGTCGTGGAGGTCGGCAAGAATGTACTCCTCCGAGCCCTCGTCGACTGCCGTGGCACGCGCACGCGCGATCGCGTCGGCGCACGCCGTCACGAGCGATCGATGCCGTGCGCGCGTCAGAATTGCCCCGTCCCACCGTGCCTGTCCGAGTTCGGCGGCCAGACGCTCCGAGAGCGTGTCGATCCCCCGCCCTGTCAGCGCACTCACCATGATGGCATCTGCCGGGCACCAGTCCGGCACGCCGTGCGTGCCACGGGCTGAAGCCCCAGGCGTCCAGTTCTCCATCGCGCTGGCGTCAGTGCCCTGCGCCCTCCACTTGTCCATCTTGTTGAGCACGCACAGGCGGGCGCGGCCGTCGAGCGTGGCCCACAACGCCTCCGATCCTTCGCGATCCTCGTCCGTGCCCGACGGATCAACGACGAGGATCACGAGGCTGGCAGACGCCGTCGCTTCCTCCGCGCGCGCCACGCCCTCCTGCTCCACGGGATCTGTCGTGTGACGCACGCCGGCCGTGTCGATCAACTGCACCGGGACGCCGCCGAACACGGTGCCCTCCGCCAACACGTCTCGCGTCGTTCCCGCCACCGGGGTCACGATCGCGCGCGGCCGCTTCAACAGACCGTTGAACACGCTCGACTTCCCTGCGTTGGGCCGTCCGGCGATCACCACACGCGCGCCGTCATGGAGTCGCTGCCCCGCATCCGCCGACTCCAGCAGACGCACGCACGCGTCGTGCACAAGCCCGAGACGCGCCACCAGGTCGCCCCGCTCGATGAAGTGGAAGCCCTCGTCCGGGAAGTCGAGCGACGCTTCCAGCAGCGCCCGCACCCGCGCGATGTCGTCGCCGATACCGATGATGGCTGCGCTCAGCGCACCTTCGAGATGACGCGACGCCACGCGGACCTGCGCCCGCGTCGTCGCGGCGATGACATCAGCGATCGCTTCGGCCTGGAGCAGATCGATGCGGCCATTCAGGTACGCCCGCCACGTGAACTCACCTTCGCGCGCCAGTCGCGCGCCCCCGTCGATGCACGCCTGCAGCACCGCATCGACGATCACTGGCCCCCCGTGCGTGTCGATCTCCACGCACTCTTGTCCCGTGAATGATTGTGGCGCCACGAACGTCGTGACCAGAGCCGTCTCCGTGAGGTCGTCCGGCGGCAGGCGCAACGTGACCAGCGTTGCCGCGCGCGGCGCGAAGTGCGTGCGGCCCGCGAGGCGCGACGCCAGCGCGATCGCGCCCGCACCGCTCAGACGAATCGTGGCAAGTGCGCCGCGTCCCTGCGGTGTCGCGAGCGCGACGATGAGGGTCTCCGGGGTCGAGACCATGAGGTCCCGCGCGTCAGCGCAGCGAGATGATGACGGTCTTGACCTGTCCGTCGCCCTGACTCTCGGACGACACGGCCGGATCGAGGGACACCTCGAGGTGGACCAACCGCCGCGCATACGAGTTCAGCGGTCCCATCTCCTGCGGCGTCCCTGTCGTCTTCGCCTTCTCGATGAGGAACTTCGCCATCTGGCGCAGTTCGGCGTCCTTGCCCTTCCTGAAACCCAGGCAGTCCACGACGATGCGGCCGTCGCGGCCCGTCTGCTCGCGCCAGATGCTGTTCACCAGGTGCTGCAGCGCGTCGAGCGCTTCACCCTTGCGCCGCACGAGGAGTTCGCCCTCCTCGCCCGTGATGTCGACCTCGACGCCCTCGTCGGTGGCCTTCGACGCCACGGTGACGGAGATACCCATCGCCGTGACGACGTCGGCGACGAACGCGGCGATCTGCTCGTGAAGACTCTGCGTGGTCATGGCTCGTGGCTCCGTCGAATCAGGCGCGCACCGGCTTGGCGGGAGGCACGATCCTGTTGGTAAGGTACTGCTGACCGATTGTCAACAGGTTGCTGAACAGCCAGTAGATCACCAGGCCGCTCGGCGCCCACAGGAAGAACACCAGGAACATCAGCGGCATGAGCATCATGATCCGCTGCTGCGCGGGGTCCATGCTCGCCTGCGGCGTGATCCACTGCTGCCACAGCATCGTCGCGCCCATGATGACGGGCGTGATGTAGTACGGATCGTGTTGCGACAGGTCGTGGATCCACAGCGTGAACGGCGCACCGCGCAGCTCGATTGCCACGCTCAGCAGCGAGTAGAACGCGAACAGGACCGGCATCGTGAGGAGCATCGGCACGCAGCCACTGGCGGGGTTCACGCCGGCAGTCTTGTACAACTCCATCAACTCGGTGTTCATCTTCTGCTTGGCGGGATCGGTCGCCTTCAGGCCGGCATAGCGATCCTGGATCGCCTTCACGCGCGGCTGGATCTCCTGCATCTTCCGCATCGAGACCACGCTCTTGTGGCGCAGCGGGAAGATGGCGACGTTGATCAGCACCGTGAGGACGACGATCGACCAGCCGTAGTTGCCGACGTAGCCGTTGATCCACTTGAGCGCGCGCAGCAGCGGCACCACGAGCCACGCGAACCAGCCGAAGTTGATCGTGCGCACGAGTTGCTGGTCGGCGCGCTGCAGCAGGTCGAAGTCCTTCGGTCCGAGATAGACCTTCACTTCGCTCGGCGACTGCGCGAAGCCGAGCGCGTACGAGACGAGCGACCGCGGACCCGCCGGGGTCTGCACGGCGTGCGTCGCGTACTCCACGCGCGTCTGCCTGTCCAGCAGTGCCGCGGCGAGGAAGTAGTGGTCGTCGGCGCCCGCGTAGCGGTACGACTTCTCGAACACGCGCTGGGTGGCGAAGCTGTCGGCCGTGTGGCGCTCGATCTCGTCGCTGTACGCGATTCCGGCAGGCGGCTGGTAGTACGTGCCGAACATGAAGCCGCCCGACGGCTGCGCGCGTTCGATGTCGCCCACGCCTGGCCCCGAGTGGATCGCGAAGTTCTGCGGCTGACCGTTGTTGACGACCTGCGCGGAGAAGCCGACGAGGAACGGCTGTCCGTCGCGCTGGAACACGAACTCCTTGGTCGCGCGCAGGCCCGACGGATCGCTGTAGTCGAAGCGCAGCGTCCGCGGTCCCTCGCCGCTCAGGTCGAGCGACGGCGCGCTCGGGGTGAAGTCGGCGGTCGCGAGCGTGCTCGAGATGGCCGCGTCGTTGGTGGTAATCGAGAACGCCGGACGCACGTTCGTCTCAGGCGCGTCCGCGATCAGGTCGAGCGGCTCGCCCTGGCTGCTCGGATAGTGCTTGAGCGTCCAACTGAGGAGCACGCCGCCGCGCGTCGAGAACTCCGCCCGGAAGTCGTTGGACTCGACCACCACACGTGCGCCGGCCGTCGCGGCCTGCGCCGCTGCGACAGGTGTCGCCGGCGATGTCGATGGCATCGCGGCGGTCGGCGCTGCCGCGGTCGGCGCGCTGGCCGGTGCCTGACCTGCCTCGACCTGACCTGTCATCGCCGCCGGCTCGGTCGCCGCCTGCGCGGGTTGTGGCGGACGAGGGGCCAAGAAGCTCTGATACAGCAGCAGCACCGCCAACGACAGCAAGACGGCCTGCAGGACGCGATTTTCCATTGAGGAACCTGGTGATTCGGGTGCGGTCATCGCGGAGACGGCGGAACGGGATCGAACCCGGATCCGCCAAACGGGTGACAGCGTGCGAGTCGCCTGACGGCGAGCCACGCACCCCTGAGTAGTCCGTGTTGCTCGAGCGCCGACATCGCGTACCGGGAGCACGAGGGCTCGAACCGGCAGCTTCCGGCGAACAAGCGTGACAGCGTCAGCTGATAGACCCTCACGAGGGCCATCGCGACGCGCGCGCCGGGGCCTGGCGTCACGGCGCCGGGTCCTGACACGACGGTTGGGTCCTGACCTTCAGCCGGCGGAGCCCGGCCAGAAAGTCGGCGACCAGTTCGGGCTGGGAGACCGTGTCGAAACCGCGTCTGGGAATGATCACGAGGTCGATGCCGGGGAGGGGCTTGTGGTGCCTGAACAACTCCCGTGCGCGCCGCTTGGCCCTGTTCCTGACGACAGCCGGCCCGAACTTTCGCGTGGCCGACACGCCGAGGCGGGCTACAGCTGCGGTCGACGCACAGGCGAACATCGTCATGAATCGCGCGTGGTGCTTGCGACCCTGCTCGTACGCGCGCAGGAACTCGGGCCGTCGGCGGACCCGCTCGGCGGGTCGCAGGGTATGCCGCATGGCGGCAGGCGACTAGCGCTCCGAGGAGACCGTCAGGCGCTTGCGGCCCTTGGCGCGACGGCGCTTCAGGACCAGGCGGCCGTTCTTCGTGCTCATGCGCACGAGGAACCCGTGGGCCTTGGCGCGGCGGCGATTGTTGGGCTGAAAAGTACGCTTCATGGCTGCTGGCGATTCCGTGAGCGTGACCGGGACTGCCGGGCGCTCGATGTCAGCGGCCACACCTCGACCGCGAACTGCCGATGGTAGTCCAGCGCTGCCGCGCTGTCAACGCCTGACGCCCGCTTCCGGCACCTCTGGCGCTCTGTTACACTCGCCGTCCGGCCCGACCCGACAGGCGATTTCGTGCCAGTTTTCCACAGCTGTGGAAAAAACTGTGGAAAAGATCGGGCTTTCGCCTGCTTGTCGACTATCCGCCTGCGGAAAATCGGCCGTCGTCATGTAAGCGATGGCCGAAACGTGGCTCTTTTAGGCTATTTTCGTGATTTTCGCCCCGTCACACCGGCGTCACACATGTCCCCCGGTGTTCGGCGAAAGTCACCCCGGCAGATGACATGAGCGAGCAGATCTGGGACCGTGTGCTGGCGCGTGTCGAGGCCAAGCTGAACCGTCACACGTTCCTGACGTGGTTCAAGCCCACCCGCTTCATCAGAGACGATGGCGACACGCTCATTGTCGAGGTGCTGGATGGCACCGTGCGCGACTGGATGTTGCGCCATTACGCGTCGATCCTGACCGAATCCCTGGCCGAGATCGGCAGGCCGGGGGTGGTGGTGTCGTTCGTTCCCGGTGACGGCACGCGCCTGGCAGAGCCCTCGCCCGATGAGGAGATCCTCATCCACCAGCAGGCTGATCCCGAGGCGGTCGACTCCCGATCCCAGGACCCATCCGGCCTGAACCACCGCTACACCTTCGAGACGTTCGTTGTCGGACCGTCGAACCAGTTCGCCAACGCGGCCGCCCGCGCCGTGGCGGAGGCACCGGGCCGGTCGTACAACCCCCTCTTCCTCTACGGCGGCGTGGGCCTGGGCAAGACGCACCTGATGCACGCGGTCGGACAATACGTCGACCGACATCATCGCCAACTGGCGCTGACCTACATCTCGTCGGAGCGCTTCATGAACGAGATGATCAACGCCATCCGCTACGAGCGCATCATCGAGTTCCGCGAACGGTATCGCAACGTCGACGTCCTGCTCGTGGACGACGTGCAGTTCCTGGCAGGGAAGGAAGCGACCCAGACCGAGTTCTTCCACACGTTCAACGCGCTCTACGACGCCGGCAAGCAGATCGTCATCAGCAGTGACAGACCGCCGCACGAGATTCAGGCGCTCGAAGAACGCCTGCGATCCCGCTTCAACTGGGGCCTCATCGCAGACATCCAGCCACCGGATCTCGAGACGCGCGTGGCGATCCTCGAGAAGAAGGCCGATGCCGACGGCGTGCCGCTGCCAGACACGGTGGCGCACTTCATCGCCACCAAGATCAAGTCGAATATCCGCGACCTCGAAGGCTCGCTCATCAGGCTCGTCGCGTACGCGTCGCTCACCGGCAAGGACATCACCGTCGCCCTTGCGCAGGACGTGCTGCGCAGCGTGATCGGCACCGACGAGAGGGCCGTCACCATCGACACGCTCGTGAAGTACGTGGCCGAGTACTACGGCGTGCGCCCCGGCGAACTCAAGGCCGCCGGCAACTCGCGCACCGTCGTCATCCCCCGCCAGGTGGCGATGTACCTCTGCAAGAGCCTGACGGCGGCCTCGCTTCCCGACATCGGACGCGCCTTCGGCAAGCACCACTCCACGGTCATCCATTCGATCCGGAAGGTGGAGGAGGAACGGAAGAAGGACGCCGATTTCAACAGTCAGATCAACGCGATGCTCGACAATTTTCGCTAGAGCGCGCGAGCGCGAGCGCTGTTTTCCACAGCCCGGTGCACGCGCGCGTGTGCATCACCTGTTGAACGCCGGTCCGCGACAGGCCGCCCACAGAACGGCCCACGGTTTTCCACAGATCGCCTCCACACGGTAAGTAACTGTCGCATCGGGCTTTACCACGTGCTTCCACAGCTTCAACCGCCCTTCGATCTCTGGTATACTTACTTTCTTGTGATCTCTCTGGAGAAAGTTCTCCTGAGGGACGTCGCGCGTCGCACAGGGCTTCAGAGCCCCGCTCACGAGGAATCGACTGCATGGAACTGGTGGTCCGCAAGAACGATCTGCTTCGCGAACTGCAGTTGTTTCAAGGCATCGTCGAACGCAAGAACACGATGCCGGTCCTGGCCAACGTGCTCCTGCGCGCCGATGGAGAGCAGGTCGAACTGGTGGCCACCGACCTCGACGTGGGCTTGCGCAGCGCCTGTCCCGTGCAGAGCATCGCCAAGCCGGGCACCCTGACGCTGCCGGCCAAGAAACTGTTCGAGATCGTGAAGGCCCTGCCCGAGACCGACATCCGGATCGAGCAGAACCGATCGGGCGTCACCGTTGCCGCCGAGCGTTTCGAGTCGCACCTCTCGACGCTGCCGGCCGACGACTTCCCGCAGTTGCCGACGACAGGCGACGTGGTCGCCACGCTGAAGCGCGATCCCATTCGCCAGATGGTCTCCAAGACCATGTTCGCGATCACCGGCGAGGACACGCGCTACTACCTGAACGGCGCACTGTTCGTCCTCAAACCCGACAGCATGAGTCTGGTTGCGACCGACGGACATCGTCTCGCGCTCGTGACGGTGACGATCGAGACGGATGTGGCCGAGACCAAGGCGCTCCTGCCCAAGAAGACGATGCAGGAGTTGAGTCGCCTGCTGGCCGATGGCGACGGCGACGTCGTGTTCGAGCGCGCAGAGAATCATCTCTTCTTCACGGTTGGTGGCAGGCGTCTCTTCTCGCGGATGATCGACGCGCAGTTTCCCGCGTACGAGCGCGTCATCCCGAAGAACAACGACAAGGCCATCGAGTTCGAGCGCGACCGCCTCACGAGCGCGATTCGCCGTGTGTCGCTGCTCTCCAACGACCGGTCGCGCGCGGTGCGCCTGCTCATCAGCAACGGCAAGGTCGAGGTCACGTCGCAGAGCCCGGATGTGGGCGAAGCCCGTGAAGAGTTGCTGGTGACCTATGAAGGCCCAGACGTGCAGATCTGCTTCAACGCACAGTACGTGACCGACTTCCTGGCGGCGGTCGAGACCGAGCAGGTCAGCCTGTCGTTCAGGGACGAGATGAGCCAGGCCGTGATGCAGCCCGTTGGCGCCGACGGCTACGAGTACACGTACGTGATCATGCCGATGCGGCCGTAAGCGCCAGCTTCCGCATCAGCCGCGCGCCTCGTCAGGCGCGCCGCGCTCGTGGCCGGAATCTGATCAGTGGATTCCGGTGAACGATCCTGTGAGTCCAGATGGAACCGATCAGCACCCCGAACACCGAGTCCACCACACCGATGCGTCCCGTGAACGGGGCGGCCGAAGATTACGGCGCAGAATCGATCAAGGTCCTCGAAGGGCTGGAGGCGGTTCGCAAACGCCCTGGCATGTACATCGGGACGACCGGTGAGGCCGGGCTGCATCACCTCGTCTACGAAGTCGTGGACAACGCCGTGGACGAGGCCCTCGCCGGGTACTGCACCCAGGTAGACGTCACGATCCACGTCGACGACTCGATCACCGTGGTCGACGATGGGCGCGGCATTCCGGTGGACATGCACGAGAGCGGCAAGTCAGCGGCCGAAGTCGTGCTCACCGTGCTGCACGCCGGCGGCAAGTTCAACCAGGAAGGCAGCGCGTACAAGGTCTCGGGCGGCCTGCACGGCGTTGGCGTGTCTGTCGTGAACGCGCTGTCCGAACTGCTCGAACTCGAGATCTGGCGCAACGGGCACGTGCACCAGCAGGCGTACTCGCGCGGCGTTCCACAGGGACCACTCACGCAGACAGGCACGACGAAGAAGCGCGGCACGAAGGTCCACTTCAAGCCAGACGCGACGATCTTCGAGACCAGCGCGTTCAGCTTCGACACGCTCAACAATCGCCTGCGCGAACTCGCGTTCCTCAACGCCGGGATCATCATCACGCTCCAGGACGAGCGCGGTGAAGGGAAGTCGGCGCGTTACGAGTACAAGGGCGGCATCGTCGAGTACGTGCAGTTCATGAACCGCGCGAAGCGCGCCGTCCATGAATCGCCCATCTACATGCGCGGCGAGCGCAACGAGATCGACGTCGAGATCGCGCTGCAGTGGAACGACTCGTACGACGAGAACCTCTACACCTTCGCCAACAACATCAACACGCACGAAGGCGGGTTCCACCTCTCCGGGTTCAAGGCGGCGCTGACGCGCACCGTCAACGCGTACATCGCGAGCGCGAATCTTCCGAAGGACCTCAAGGACACGCCCATCAGCGGTGACGATGCGCGTGAAGGGCTCGCGGGCGTCATCAGCGTCAAGATCCCGAATCCGCAGTTCGAAGGACAGACCAAGACCAAGCTCGGCAACACCGAGGTCAAGGGCATCGTCGAGACCATCGTCAACGAGCGTCTGGGCGCGTTCTTCGAAGAGAACCCCGGCGTGGCCAAGGCGATCATCCAGAAGGCCGCCGACGCGGCGCGTGCGAGGGAAGCGGCGCGCAAGGCGCGCGATCTCGTGCGTCGCAAGGGCGCGCTCGACGGCAGTTCGCTACCGGGCAAGCTCGCCGACTGCCAGGAGCGCGATCCCGCGCAGAGCGAGATCTACATCGTCGAGGGCGACTCCGCGGGCGGGTCGGCCAAGCAGGGCCGCGACAGGCGCTTCCAGGCGATCCTGCCCATCAAGGGCAAGATCCTGAACGTCGAGAAGGCGCGCTTCGACAAGATGCTGAGCAGCGACGAAATCAAGACGATGATCGCGGCGCTCGGCACGGGCATCGGCCGCAAGCGAGAGGAGACCGATCGCGACGGGTTCGACCTCTCGAAGCTCCGCTACCACCGCGTGATCATCATGACCGACGCGGACGTGGACGGATCGCACATCCGTACGCTCCTGCTGACGTTCTTCTACAGGCAGATGCGCGAACTGATCGACAACGGTCACATCTACATCGCGCAGCCACCCCTGTACCGCGCCAAGCGCGGCAAGCAGGAGGTCTACATCAAGAACGATGGCGACCTCGAGTCGTACCTGATCCGCCGCGCCGCCGACTCGCGCGTGCTCACACTTGCGGACCGCGGTACGGAATACCGCGGCGAAGCGCTCGAAGCGCTGCTCCACCGCATGATCGCGTTCGATCGCAATCTCCGCCAGGTGGAACGGCGCGGCGTGCCACAGGACGTGGTGAGCGCGCTGCTGTCGGCCGGCGCGCGCGATCGCGAGTACTTCAGCGACCGTGCGCGTCTCGACTCGCTCGCCTCCACGCTCGAGCAGGACCAGCGCACGATCACCGTCGTGGCCGACGAGGAGCACAACGCGTTCCTCCTCGAAATCGACGACAGATCAGCCGGGTATCCGCGCGTGTCGCGCGCCGGCGTGGATTTCGTGCAGACGCCGGACTTCCGCGCGCGGCTCAACAGCCACCGCGACGTGGCGAGCATCGGCGGACGCATGGTCGTGTCGCACGTGAGCGCCGCGGCGGAAGACGTGGAGGATGCGGCGCTCGTCGAAGGCGCGGACGACACGCCTGCGGCCGACGTCGTTGCCGAACCCGTGCGGCGCACGGCGAAGAAGGACGCCGATCACGAGGTGCGTTCGCTCTCCGACCTGGTCGACTACTTCCTCGAAGCCGGACGCAAGGGCGTGGCGATCAACCGCTACAAGGGTCTCGGCGAGATGAACCCGGACACGTTGTGGGAGACCACCATGAAGCCCGAGGTGCGCACGCTGCTCCAGGTGCGCGCCGAAGACCAGGCCGAAGCGGACCTGATGTTCTCCACCCTCATGGGCGACCAGGTCGAGCCGCGCCGCAAGTTCATCGAGGACAACGCCCTCGACGTGAAGAACCTCGACGTCTGACGCGCGGGCCAATCCCGCACCCGACACCCGAGATCAGCCTGCTTCTATGAGCACCACGCCAGTCAATCGCGTTCCCGTCAACATCGAAGACGAGATGCGCCGCTCGTACATGGATTACGCGATGAGCGTGATCATCGGGCGCGCGCTGCCCGACGTGCGCGACGGTCTCAAGCCGTCGCACCGCCGTGTGCTGTTCGCGATGCGGCAGATGGGACTCTCGGCCTCGCGCCCCTATCGCAAGTGCGCGAAGATCGTCGGCGAGGTCATCGGCAACTACCACCCGCATGGTGATGCGCCCGCGTACGACACGCTCGTGCGCCTCGCGCAGGACTTCAACATGCGGTACACGCTGGTCGACGGCCAGGGCAACTTCGGCAGCGTCGACGGCGACAGGCCCGCCGCCTACCGGTACACGGAAGCCCGCCTCGAAGCGCTCGCCGAAGCGCTGATGGTCGATCTCGACAAGGACACCGTCGACTTCGTCCCGAACTTCGACGAGACGACCACCGAACCATCGGTGCTGCCCACGCCGATCCCGAACCTGCTGGTCAACGGATCGGCGGGCATCGCGGTGGGCATGGCCACCAACATCCCGCCGCACAACCTCACCGAGGTGGTCAACGGCATCATCGCGATCGCCGATCCCGACAAGGCGTTCACGCTCGACGAGGACGGGCGCCCGCAGCCCCTCACGCGCGACGAGAAGCGACGGCGTCTCGCGCAGCAGATCACGGGGCCCGACTTCCCCACCGGCGGCATCCTCGTCGGCCGCGCGGGCATCGCGTCGGCGTACGCCACCGGCCGCGGCACCGTGATCGTGCGCGCGCGCACGGAGGTCGAGCCGATCGGGCGCGGTGGCGATCGCCAGGCCATCGTCGTCAGCGAGATCCCGTATCAGGTCAACAAGGCGAAGCTCATCGAACGCATCGCGGACCTGGTGCGCGAGAAGACGCTCGAAGGCCTTTCCGACATCCGCGACGAGTCGGACCGCCAGGGCATGCGCATCGTGATCGAGTTGAAGCGCGGCGAGATGCCAGACGTCGTGCTCAACAACCTGTACAAGCACACGCCGCTGCAGTCCTCGTTCGGCATCATCATGCTGGCGATCGTCGACGGGCGTCCGCGCGTGCTGCCCCTCCTCGAGCTCGTCGAACGGTTCGTCGAGTTCCGGCGCGACGTGGTGCGCCGCCGCACCGAGTTCGAGCTGCGCAAGGCCGAAGCGCGTGCGCACATCCTCGAAGGCCTGAAGATCGCGCTCGATCACCTCGACGCGGTGATCGCGCTCATTCGAGGCGCGAAGAATCCGGCCGAGGCGCGTGAAGGCCTGATGCAGCAGTTCGGCCTCACGCAGATCCAGGCCCAGGCCATCCTCGACATGCAGCTCCAGCGCCTCACGGGCCTCGAGCGGCAGAAGATCCTCGACGAGCTCGCCGAGCTGATTCAGGAAATCGAGCGGCTGCGCGCCATCCTCGGCAGCGACCGCCTCGTGATGGAGATCGTCATCCGGGAGTTGACCGGCGCGCGCGATCGCTTCGGAGACGCGCGGCGTACCGAGATCGTCGAGGACACGAGCGACATCGACATCCTCGACCTGATCGCCGACGAGGACATGGCGATCACGGTGAGCCGCAAGGGCTACATCAAGCGGACGTCGCTCGACGAGTATCGCTTCCAGGGCCGCGGCGGCGCCGGCACCATCGGCATGCGCCTGCCCGACGATGACTACGTGCACCACCTGTTCGTGGCGTCCACGCACGCGTACCTGATCGTGTTCTCCGATCGAGGCCGTGCGTACTGGCTGCGCGTCCACGAGATCCCCGACGCGGGTCGCGACGCACGCGGGAAGTCCATCGCGAACCTCGTGCAGATGGCTGCGGGCGAGAAGGTCGCCGACGTGGTCGCCGTGCGCGAGTTCCCGTCCGAAGAGGGTCGGCGGTTCGTCGTGATGGGCACGCGCAAGGGCGTCATCAAGAAGACTGACCTGAAGGCATACTCGAATCCGCGCGCGGGCGGCATCATCGCGATGGGCGTCGAGGACGACGATGCGGTGATTGCGGTGCAGTTGTCGAGCGGCACCGAGCAGGTGCTGATCGCGACGCGCGGCGGTGTGGCCATCCGCTTCCCGGAGAATCGCGTGCGCGCGATGGGCCGCACGGCGTACGGCGTGCGCGGCATCTCACTGCGCGCGGGCGACGAAGTGGTGGCCATGGAGGTCGTCAACGAGACCGGCGCCATGCTCACCGTCACGGCCAATGGTTACGGCAAGCGCACGCCGCTCAGCGAGTACCGCATCACGGGCCGCGGCGGCGTGGGCATCCGCAACATCCAGCCGTCGGATCGGAATGGCGCAGTCGTGGGCGTGACGCACGTCGCCGACGACAACCAGGTGCTGATCATCACCAAGGACGGCATGGTCATCCGCATGGCCGTCGCACCACTGCGTCCGATCGGCCGCAACACGCAGGGCGTCCGGCTGATCCGTCTCGAAGACGGCGACCGCGTAGAGGCGACCGCGAGGCTCGATATCGCGGAAGTCGCCGCAGACGCATCTGACGTCGTAGCGCCGCTGGAAACGGAAGGCGCCGTCGAGGAACCGCTCGACGAACCGGAAGACGACGCCGGCCTGCCCGACGACGAATAGCCTCGCTCGGGACTACGCCCTTCGACTCCGCGAGATCGCCACTGGCGGCGATCTCGCGTCGCTCAGGACTTACGCTGGTTGCAGGCGCGCGTACTTCGCGATCAGCTTCTTGGTACCCACCGTGGCGAAATGGACGGTGAGCTTCATCTCGTCGCCCTTGCCATCCACCTCTCGCACGGTGCCGACGCCGAACTGCGCGTGGCGGACCTTCTGGCCCGGCTTCGGCCGTGACCCGTCGCTCGACTGGTCCTCCTCTTCGTAGCGATACGCCGGCGGAGGCGCGTCTTCGCGCACGCTCGACCGGCGCGCGTACGGGTTGGGCCGCGATTCGTATGCGGCTCGCCCACCGTACGTCTGCGTGCCGAACGTGCGTCCCCTCGTGTACGACGGCACTTCGACGATGAGCGATTGTGGAACTTCTTCGAGGAACCGTGATGGGGCCGTCGCCTGGTACTCGCCGAACACCCGCCGCCGTGCGGCGCTCGTGAGGATCAGTCGCGCCTGCGCGCGCGTCATGCCCACATAGCACAGGCGCCGCTCTTCCTCGAGCTGCTCCTGATCCTTCTCGGCACGCGAGTGCGGGAACAGCCCCTCTTCCATCCCCGCCAGCGCCACAACGGGGAACTCGAGCCCCTTGGCCGCGTGCATCGTCATCAACCAGATGCGCGCACCGCTGGTGCCCTGTGATTCGTCGGCTTCCGACAGCAGCGACAGCCGATCGACGAATCCGCCAATCGACGACTCCGGTTCGCGCTCTTCGTACTCGCGCGCGGAGTTGACGAACTCGGCGAGGTTCTGTGCCCGGCTCTCGGCTTCCTCGCTGCCGTCCTCGCGCAGGGCCTTCATGTAGCCTGACCGATCGAGCATCTTGCCGATCAGCGCCGAGACGGTCTCCTGCTTCGCAAGCGCGATGAGACCGTCGACGAGCTCGACGAACTGCTTCAGCGCGTTGTGACTGCGCGCGGGCAGCGACCGCGACACCAGCAGTTGCGTGGCGCGTGCCCACAACGAACGTGAGGCCGCCACCTCGAACAGGCCCGCCGCCATCATCGGTGGCGCGCTACCTCCCGTCGCGCCGTCCTCGTCCTTCTCGAGCGCGTCCATCACCGCCTTGCCGATGCCGCGCGCGGGGACGTTCACCACGCGCCTGAAGCTCACATCGTCATGCGGGTTGATGACCAGCTTGAGGTACGCGAGCGCGTCCTTCACTTCCTTGCGCTCGTAGAAGCGGACGCCGCCGATGATGCGATACGGCGTGCCGTCGCGGATGAACTGATCTTCGAGCGCGCGCGACTGCGAGTTGAGGCGATACAGGATGGCGACGGTCGCGTCGCGTCGCAGCGTGAGCTCCTTGCGCAGCTCGCGCGCGATGAACGAGGCCTCCTCGAGCTCGTCCTCGCCACGGAACGCCGTGATGAGATCGCCACCGCCCTGATCGGTCCAGAGCCTCTTCTCCTTGCGATCGGTGTTGTTGGCGATCACGGCGCCAGCCGCGTCGAGGATGTTCTGCGTCGAGCGGTAGTTGCGTTCGAGGCGGACGGTGGCGGCTTCCGGGAAATCGTGCTCGAAGTCGAGGATGTTGCGCAGGTCCGCGCCGCGCCACTTGTAGATGGACTGATCGGGATCGCCCACGACGGCGAGGTTGTGGCGATCGCCGACGAGATGCTTGATCAGGAGATACTGCGGACGGTTCGTGTCCTGGTACTCGTCGACCATCACGTACCGGAACTGCCGCTGGTACTTGGCGCGCACGGTGGCGTTCTCGAACAGTTCCACCGTCTTCAGGAGCAGATCGTCGAAGTCGAGCGCGTTGGCGCGGGCGAGGGCGTCGACGTAACCCTCGTAGATCTTCGCGAACTGCTCGTCGCGATATCCGCCATCGCCGACGGCATCAGGCGTCTCCATGCGGTTCTTCGCATGGCTGATGCGCCCGAGCACCTGGCGCGGCTGCATGATCTTGTCGTCGACGCTCAGGTCGCGCATCACCTGCTTCACCGCGCTCTGCTGATCGCTGGAGTCGTAGATCACGAAGTCGCGCGAGAGACCGATCGCCGGTGCCTCGCGGCGCAGCAGTCGCGCGCAGAGCGCGTGGAACGTGGAGACCCACACGTCGCGCGCCTCGTCGCCGATGAGGTGCGCCACGCGCTCGCGCATCTCCTCGGCGGCCTTGTTGGTGAAGGTGACGGCCAGCACCTCGAACGGCCGCGCGAGCCCGCTGCCAATCAGGTAAGCGATCCGATACGCGATGACGCGCGTCTTCCCCGAGCCGGCCCCCGCAAGGATGAGCAGCGGCCCTTCCGTGTGCAGCACCGCTTCGCGCTGCTCGGGATTGAGGCCAGCCAGGAAGTCAGTTGCCGGGAGGGCGCCCGTCACGACCTTCTTCCCCGCGCCCAGCCGTCCTTGTTCTCCTGCCGGCTGCGCGCGATGGCGAGGCTCCCTTCCGGGACGTCCCTGGTGATGGAGGAGCCGGCGGCAACGAAGGCGCCGCGGCCGACGGTGACGGGTGCGACCAGCTGCGAGTCGCTGCCGATGAAGGCGCCGTCGCCGATCACGGTGGGGTGCTTGTGCGTGCCGTCGTAGTTGCAGGTGATGACGCCCGCGCCGACGTTGACGTCGGTGCCGATCGTGGCGTCGCCCAGGTACGTGAGGTGACTGGCCTTCGACTTCGCGCCGAGCGTCGTCTTCTTGAGTTCGACGTAGTTGCCCACGCGCGCGTCCTCGCCCACGTCGCTCCCCGGGCGGATGTGGGCGAATGGCCCGAGCTGCGCGTGCGAGCGGACGTGCGACTCGGCGATCACGCAGTAGTTGAGCACCACGACGTGATCCTCGAGGGTGGCGTCGACCAACCGCACGCCCGCGTGGATCTCGCAGGCCGCGCCAACCTTCGTGCGGCCCTCCAGGTAGACGTTGGGATGCAGGACCGTGTCGTGGCCCACGTCGACGTCCGGACCCACGTAGGTCGTGGCCGGGTCGATGATCGTCACCCCGGCCGCCATCAGTTCCTCGCACTTGGCTTGTCGCATCATGGCGCTGGCCTCGGCCAGTTCGGTCTGGCTGTTGATTCCGCGGATCTCGTACGGCACCGCCGGCGCAATCGCGTCGATCTCGTGACCCTGTCGCCGCAGGACCGCGACCACCTCTCCGAGCGTACGCTCACGTTCGACGGTGTCCCAGTCGAACGTCGCCAGCGCATCGCGCAGCGCCGACGATGAGCAGGCGAAGACACCGCTCGTACACTCCCGGATGGCCCGCTGCTGCCGCGAGGCATCCTTCTGCGAGACCAGACCGATGACCTCGCCGCTCTCCTGGCGCAGCACGCGCATCAGGCCGTACGGGCGTTCCGAGACGGCCGACACGAGCGTCATGGCGCTGGTGGCCTGAGCCCGGTGCGCCACGAGCGCGCGCAGTGTTGCCGCGCTCAGCATCGGGACGTCGGCGGGGAAGATCAGGAGCGTCCCCTCATCGGTCGAGTCCGGCGACGCGACTGCCGTCATGGCGTGGACGGGACCCAGCAGCGGTTCCTTGGTGATGACCTCGACACCCCGCCCGTCGACGAGGGGAGCGATGAACTCTGCTGAATACCCGAGAACGGCCGTCGTTCGGCTCGGCCCGCCCCCCCCGACTGCCCGGAGAACCCACTCCAGCATGGGCAACCCCGCGAGAGGCAGGAGCACCTTGGGCGTTCGCGTGCCCATCCGGAGGCCGCGTCCGCCGGCCAGGATCGCGATGTGCAGCGGCGGGGCGGACGTCACGAGTCAGCCAACCGCGCCTTGCGGCGTTCGAGCGCGTCGAACACGTCGCGCGTGCGCACATGAAAGCGCCGAGCCACCTCGCTCATGGCTTCCCGCCTGCCAGAATTCAACTTTTCTGTTATTCGATCAAACTCGCTCACCCATTCGGCCTCGCCAGCGAGCGACACCTGGGCAGTTGCATCGGGAACGTCAAGAATGCACGTGAATTCGCCAACTGGCTCTGCGATCGACGGATGGCGTACGATCTCCGCGAGACTCCCACGCACGAGTTCTTCGTGCTTCTTGGTGATTTCGCGGCACACGGCAACGCGCCTGTCGCCACCGGCCACCTCCTTGAGCATGTCGAGCGTGTGTGTGATGCGGTGCGGTGCCTCGAAGAAGACGACCGGGTGGCGATACGCCACAGCATCCTCGCACCATCGTCTCCGTGGACCGCTTTTAACGGGCGGAAACCCTAAAAACGTGAACTGGCTGGCAGGAACACCACTCATGGCAAGCGCCGCAAGCACGGCACTGGGACCCGGAACGGCCTCGACGGGGATCCCCTCGTCGAGCGCTGCCCGGATCACGTGGTCGCCCGGGTCCGAGAGCAGCGGCGTCCCGGCATCGGTCACCAGCGCCACCGACTCGCCCTGCCGCAACCGCTCCAGCAGGCCGGGGAGTCTGGCGACTTCGTTGTGGGCGTGTACGCTCACCATCGGCGTCTCGATCCCGGCGTGGGCCAGGAGCTTCGCCGTGCGCCGCGTGTCTTCGGCGGCAATCACGCGCACCTCGCGCAGCACCCGCAGCGCACGCAGCGTGATGTCCTCCAGGTTGCCGATGGGGGTCGCCACGACGTACAAACGTCCGGGCGACGGCCGGGGGAGCACGGGAGATATTGTACATTGGGAGATTGGGCCACACCGGCCCTTCGGCCCTCTTCACTTGTCCGTGCGAGCGCATGCGATCTGCTGAGACCCTTCCGCACTTTGCGGCTGACTACCTGGCCTGGCGCCACGAGGTGCAACCGACGGCGGCCACCTTCGACGGCGTGCACGTCCACGACGACCTCCTCGAGGACTTCAGCCGCGCCGCCATCGACCGTCAGGTCCGCGACCTGAACGGATTCGCGCGCCGCCTCGCGTCGATGACCATCGATGCCATTCCCCCGGGCGAGCGTGCCGATCACGCCGCGCTCGTGGCCAATACGCAGGCGCGTCTCTACGAGCTCGAGACCATCCGTACCTGGGAACGCGATCCGCAGCTCTACGCCGACACGATCGCCACGAGCCTCGCCGCACAGGCGCTCTTCACGTACGCTCCTGCCGCCGAACGCGCGCGCCGCCTGCTCTCGAAGCTCCGTCAGGTGGCGGGCGTGCTCGACGCGGCCGGCGCCAACGTGCGCGAACCGGCCGGCATCTTCATCAAGACCGCCACGGAAACGCTTCGCGGCGTGGTGAACTTCCTCAACCGCGACCTGCCTCGCGCGCTGCGCGAAGTGGACGACCTCTCGCTCCTCGCCGACCTGGACGATGCGGCGACGGGGGCGCGGACGGCGATCGAACGGTACGTGCGGGATCTGGAGGAGGAACAGGCGCCGAAGGCCAAGGCCAGCTTCCGTCTCGGCAAGGAACGGATCGAACAGAAGCTGAAGCTCGAGGACGGCATCACGCTCGACACCGACGCGTTGCTGCGCATCGCCGAGCGCGAGCTTGCCGCCACGCGCGAGCGCTTCGCGGCAGTGGCCGCCAGACTGGGCAAGGGACCAGCAGACGAGGTGTGGGCGAAGGTCAAAGCCACGCACGTCGAGCCCGGCGGACTCGTCACGCGCGTTCGCGAGCAATGCGCCTCGCTCTACACCTTCCTCCGCGACGCGGGCATCGTCACGGTGCCCGACGCGGACGCGCTGGTCATCGCGCCGACGCCGCCGTTCTATCGGTGGACGTTCGCCAGCCTGTGGGCGCCGGGCGCGCTCGAGGCGCGGCCGCAGCGCTCGTACTACTACATCACCGACGCCGATCCGAACTGGCCGCAGGAGCGGCAGGCCGAGCACATGCGCGACATGAACGACGCCGTGCTCTGGGCGATTTCCATGCACGAAGCGCTGCCCGGCCACTTCCTGCACTTCGAGCACCTGCGCAAGGTTGCGGCGCCGTGGCGCAAGGCGATGGTGCTCGCGCCGCTATCGACCGTCGAAGGCTGGGCGCACTATGCCGAGCACCTCGTCATCGAACAGGGTTTCGCGAAGAAGGATCCGGCGATCGAACTCGGGCAGCTCGCCGAGGCGCTCGTGCGGCTCTGCCGTCTCGTCGTGGGGCTGCGCCTGCACGCGGAGGATCTCTCGGTGGAGCAGGGCGTGCGGTTCTTCCGCGAGGAGGCGATGCTCGAGGAGGGCAGCGCGCGCCGCGAGGCCGAACGCGGTGCGTTCGATCCGGGTTACGTGATTTACGCGCTCGGCAAGCTGATGCTGCTGAACCTGCGCAAGGACGTCGAAGCCACGCGAGGCGCGGCCTTCGATCTGCGCCGTTTCCACGATGAGTTCCTCGGCCACGGGCTGTTGCCGTTCGGCGTCATGCGCAAGCAGATGCTCGGCGATGCCGACAGCGGCGTGGTCCTCGCCTGACGATTCACCTCAACGCCATGCCACTGTACGAATACGAATGCGATGCGTGCGGTCACCGTTTCGAGGTGATCCAGAAGTTCTCGGACGACCCGCTCACCACCTGCCCCAAGTGCGGCGGCAGCGTGCGCAAGCTCCTGTCGTCGCCCGCGATCCAGTTCAAGGGCTCCGGCTGGTACATCACCGACTACGCGAAGAAGACGGGAACCGGCGCCGGGAGCACCGCGAAGTCCGAGTCGTCGGGCGAGAAGTCGTCGACGGGATCGAGCGAGGGCAGCACCGCGTCACCGGCGCCGAAGTCCGACGCGCCGGGCAAGTCGTCGACGCCCTCGTCATAGCGGGCGCGCGGCGTCACCGGCGATCGAGCAGCTCCTGCAGGTAGTGCGCGAGCGGCTCGCGCAGCTCGGGCCGTTGCATCGCGAAGTACATCGACGCCTTCAGGAACCCCGCCATCGTGCCGGTGTCGTGCCTCGTGCCCTGCACCTCGCACGCGTAGATCGGCCGTTGGCGCAGCAGCGTGCGAAGGCCGCTGGTCAGCTGGATTTCGCCGGTCCTGTCTTCGTGGACGTCCGCGAGGATGTCGAAGACGTCCGGCGTGAGCACGTAACGGCCGATGATCGCGAGATCCGAGGGTGCCTGCGCGCGCGTGGGCTTCTCCACCAGATCGATCACGCGGTGGACGCCGTTGCCGAGCGGCTCGGCGCGGACCACGCCGTACTGGCTGATCTGATCGAGTGGCACGCGCTCGACGGCGAGCACGGGACCCTGCACGCGCTCGAACACGTCGATCACCTGACCGATCGCCGGTGGCGAGGCGTCGATCACATCGTCTGCGAGCACGAGCGCGAACGGGTTGTCGCCGACGAGATCGCGCGTGATGCAGACCGCGTGACCGAGACCCCGCGGGCGACCCTGACGCACCGCACCAAGACGTGTGAGTGACGAGACGTGTCTCACGGCCGCGAGGTGATCGAGCTTGCCGCGCTCTTCGAGGAACGTCTCGAGCTCGACGTCCATGTCGAAGTGGTCGATGAGCACGTCCTTGCCGCGCGCGGTGACCATCACCACCTGCTCGATGCCGGCCGCCACCGCCTCTTCCACGGCGTACTGGATGATCGGCTTGTCGACCAGCGGCAGCATCTCCTTCGGCATCGTCTTGGTGGCCGGAAGGAAACGTGTCCCGAGTCCCGCCGCGGGAAACACGGCGGTCCTGACGCTCAGTGTCACGCAGCCCCTTTCGCACTGTGCAGGGGCGACCCTCGTGGTCGCCCTGTCTTCGGAGTGGGTCACGGTAGCACACCGCAGGGGCCGGCAACCGGCAGGGTTCGTGAAGACCGGAGGCCCAACCGGTTGCCCGTTGCCGATTGCCGGTTGCCGGGCTCCTCCGCCCTGTTCCGTACAATGAGGCAGCATGCTCGACACCGCTCAACTCCGCGATGCCTTCGACGACACCCGACGCCGGCTCCAGACACGCGGGCCTGGTGCCGATGCGGTGCTCGATCGCCTGCACGAGCTCGACCGCCTGCGCCGTGACCTGCTGCCGCGCGTGGAGACGCTGAAGGCGGAGCGCAACAGGACGGGCGAGCGCATCGCCCAGACGAAGAAGGCCGGCGAGGATGCCTCGGCGTTGCTCGCGGAGAACAAGCAGCGCGCCGACGAGATCAAGGCGCTCGACGCGCAGCTGGCCGCGCTCGAGGAAGAACGCGCGCCGCTGCTGCTGGCGCTGCCCAACACGCCGCACGCCAGCGTGCCGGAGGGACGCGGCGCCGAGGACAACGTCGAGGTGCGCCGCTGGAGCACGCCGCGGGCGTTCGACTTCGAGCCGAAGGCGCATTGGGACCTCGGCCCGGCGCTGGGCATCATCGACTTCGAGCGCGCCGCACGCATGTCCGGCGCACGCTTCTCGGTGCTGATGCGCGATGGCGCACGACTGGCGCGCGCGCTCATCAACTTCATGCTCGACCTGCACACGCGCGAGCACGGTTACGTGGAAGTCGAGCCGCCGTTCCTCGTCAATCGCGCGGCGCTGACGGGCACGGGGAACCTGCCGAAATTCGAGCAGGATCTCTTCGGGATCGCGGGGGAGTGGGATCTGTTCCTGATCCCCACCGCCGAAGTACCGCTCACCAACCTCCATCGCGAAGAGACGCTGGAGGACGCCACGCTGCCGCTGCGCTACACGGCGTACACGCCGTGTTTCAGGAGCGAGGCGGGGAGCTACGGGGCCGACGTGCGCGGACTCATCCGCCAGCACCAGTTCGACAAGGTCGAACTCGTGAGCTTCACGGCGCCGGAGCAGTCGTTCGAGGAACTCGAACGCCTCACGGCGTGCGCGGAGACGGTGCTGCAGAAGCTCGACCTGCCGCACCGCACGATGCTGCTCTGCACGGGCGACATGGGCTTTGCGTCGGCCAGGACGTACGACATCGAGGTCTGGCTCCCGAGCCAGGGCGTGTACAGGGAGATCTCCTCCTGCAGCAACACCGAGGCGTTCCAGGCGCGTCGGGCGGGCATCCGCTACAGGCCGGCGGGCGGCGGCAAGCTCGGATTCGCGCACACGCTCAACGGATCCGGCCTCGCCGTCGGACGCACGTTGATCGCGATCATGGAGAACCACCAGCAGGCCGACGGCAGCATCACGATCCCGGATGCGCTCGTGCCCTACATGGGTGGCGTGACGCGGATAGGGTAGGGTCGAGCCGTGGCAGAGAGCGATCCACTTCCTGGCCTGCGCAAGGACTACGTGCTCGGCGCGCTCGATGACGCGGAAGTCGATGCCGAGCCGCTGGTGCAATTTCGCGAGTGGTTCACGCAGGCGCTGAACGGCGGCGTGCCCGAGCCCAACGCGATGACACTCGCCACGGTGGGCGTCACCGGCAGGCCGTCGAGCCGCCCCGTCCTCATCAAGGATTTCGACGCCCGCGGCATCGTCTGGTACACGAACTACGAGAGTCGCAAGGCGGACGATCTCGCGGCGCATCCGTTCGCCGCGCTGCAGTTCCACTGGGTGGAGCAGGAGCGCGTCGTGCGCATCGAGGGGCGCGTCGAGAAGGTGTCGGACGAGGAGTCCGACGCCTACTTCGCGAGCCGCCCGCTCGCGAGTCGCCTTGGCGCATGGGCGTCGCCGCAGAGTCGCGAGATCGAGAGTCGCGCCAGCCTTGCCGCGAAGGCCGCGGAGTATGGCCTGAAGTTCGGCCTGCACCCTCCGCGTCCGCCGCACTGGGGGGGGTATCGCCTGATTCCAGACTACTGGGAGTTCTGGCAGGGCCGTGCCTCCCGCCTGCACGATCGCATCACGTATCGCCTGCAGCCGGACGGCAGTTGGAGAAAGGCAAGGTTGGCACCATGAACAACCGGCAACGGGCAATCGGCAACCGGCAACCGGAGAGCGGTCAGTGAGCGAGGAGCGATGAAGCCAGAAGTGTGGATGCGCGGGCCGGTGGACGGGTACGCGCGCGAGTTGCAGCCTGTCGTGCACGCGTTGCTGCAGGTGCGCGAAGAGGTGGACGCACACGCGTCGGATCTCACGGTCGAGGAACTGTGGGCTCGGCCCGGAGGCGCTGCGGCGATCGGCTTCCATCTGCGCCACATCGCGGGTGCGACCGATCGCCTGCTGACGTACGCGCGAGGCGAGTCGCTCACGCCGGAACAGTTCGCATTCCTGAAGGCCGAGGGCCTTCCGGGCGATCCACCGGCGACCGCGGCCGACACGCTGGCGATCGTGCTCGCCGGCATCGACGCCGCGCTCGAACACGTCCGCCGCACGGACGCCGCGACACTGTTCGAGCCACGCGCCATCGGTCGTGCGAAGCTGCCGACCACGGTGATCGGACTCATCTTCCACACCGCCGAGCACGCCGCCCGCCACGCCGGCCAGATCGCCACCACGCGCAAGGTGATCGGGAAACCGGCCCCCGCCGTCGAGTAAACTCGCGCGTGGAGGGATGGCCGAGCGGTTTAAGGCAGCGGTCTTGAAAACCGCCGTAGGGGAAACTCTACCGTGGGTTCGAATCCCACTCCCTCCGCCACATTTCGCGTTGCTCAATTGGCGGCGGGAGCCGGCTTCAGGCTTCGGCCGCCTCGCCTTCGGCTCGTCGCTCTCGGCACGATCCCACGCCCTCCGCCACATTTCGCGTTGCTCAATTGGCGGCGGGAGCCGGCTTCAGGCTTCGGCCGCCTCGCCTTCGGCTCGTCGCTCTCGGCACGCCATCGACGGGCCGAGCGGTTGTTGCTGTCGTCTGGCGACGTCCCATTGCGATCCCTCGACGCACTGCACGTCGCTACGGCTCTGGACGCCGATGCCGCAACGATCGTGACGTTCGACCCAGGACTCGGCGCGGCTGCGGCGAGACAGGGTCTGTACGGGGCCGGCGTTCCAGGAAGATGAACTACACCTGATCCTCCAGGATCGCGGCGATCTGTTCCATCGCGCGGCGACGGAGGCCGCGGCGCTTCCAGCGATCGAGGGTGACTTCCACGCACGCCTGCATGTCGTCGTGGAAGGCGCGCTCGAAGCGTGCGGCGATGTCGCTGTCGTAGACGCACACGTTGCTCTCCTCGTTGTGCGCGAACGAGCGGTTGTCGAAGTTGGCCGTGCCGACGGTGGCCCACAGGCCATCGACGACCATCACCTTCTGGTGCAGCATGCTGCGGTCGTACTCGAGGATCGTGACGCCCGCCGCGAGCAATTCGCCGTAGAGGCGCACGCTGTTGTGGCGCGCGAGCCAGTTGTCGTTGCGGACACCGGAGACCATGATCCTGACGTCGACGCCGCGCTGCCTGGCTTCGATCAGCGTCTGCAGCGCCACGGCATCCGGCACGAAGTACGGGTTGGCGATGAGGATCGAGCGACGTGCGCAGACGATCGCCAGATAGTGGACGATCTGCACGCTCGAGGCGCCTGACTCCGCGTTGCTGAGGATCACCTGCAACGCGTACGGCCCGCGCACGCCGACGCGCGGATAGTACGCGTCGCCGCTGAGCAGTTCCCCCGTCGCCTGCTGCCAGTTCAGCGCGAAGCCGCTCTGCAGCCCCTGCGCCGCGGGACCTTCGATGCGCACCTGCACGTCGCGCCACTCACGCTCGTTGCGCGCGTTGCCGAGCCAGTGGTCGGCGATGCCCGCGCCGCCGGTGTACGCGATCGCACCGTCGACCACCAGCGTCTTGCGATGCGTGCGGTTGTTGACGCGGCCGAGATCTTTCCACCGCAGCGGGTTGTACCAGGCTACGTGGCACTGACCGTGTTCGAGCTTCGACAGAATGTCGTCGCCGATGTTCGACGAGCCGACGGCGTCGAGCAGCAGCACCACGCGCACGCCTGCCCGCGCGCGCTCGGCGAGCGCATCGGCGAACGTCAGGCCGATGTCGCCGGTCCAGTAGATGTAGGCCTCCATCGTGATCGACTCGGTGGCCGATCTGATGTCGGCGAGCATGCGCGGATAGAACGCATCGCCGTTGTTGAGGATCTCGAACGCGTTGCCGGGGACGAATGGCGCACCCGTCGCGCCCGCCATCGTGCCGAGGAACTCCGGCGACCGCGTGTCGAACTCGTGGTCGAGGCCGATGCTCGGGGGCTCGGCCTGTGGCCGCGCGAGGTGCGTGAGCGCGGTGAGGAAACCCGCCGCAAGGCCCCACACCCATCGACCCGTCGCAACGAGGACGAAGCTGGCCGCTCCCCAGATCCACCACGCCCAGAGCAGACGGCGCAGCCGCGTGGCCAGCGACGTGCGGCCCTTGCGCTCGAGCTCTGCCAGGGGCCGCCACGCCAGGCGCCGGCGTGGCCGCGCGGCCGCGCGCCACAGCGGCGGTCGACTCTTCGGACGATGCCTGCCGTGGCGCGACGACACGCCTACTTGAAAACGCCGATGGCCTTGAGCAGGAAGATCAGGATCGAGGCGCCGATGATGGAGAAGAACACCGAGAGGAAGCCCGATCCGCCCATGTTGAGCGCCGTCGCCAGGTACCCGCCGATCACGGATCCGACGATGCCCACCGCGACATTGGCGATGACGCCCATCTGGGCGTTCGTCTTCATCACCATGCTCGCCAGCCAACCGATGATCCCGCCGACAACGAGCTGAACGATCAGGTTCATACGTCCTCCGTCTGTGCAATGACGCGCGAGAGATGGCCGGTCGGCCGGATCGCGCAGCGAGGGGCTTCAGGCCATGCTACACCCCTCCATCTTCACCAACTATCAATTGTACTTATGGGATTGCCATCAATGAGGTCGCGAGAGTTATACTCTCGATCGTGGGACACACGCTTCTCCAGAAGGTCTGGGACCTGCACACGGTGCGGACGCTCCCGACGGGGCAGACGCAACTCTTCATCGGCCTCCACCTCGTCCACGAGGTGACGTCGCCGCAGGCGTTCGACGACCTGCGGCGCCGATCGTGGCCGGTGCGGTTTCCGCAGCGCACGTTCGCCACCGTCGATCACATCGTGCCCACGGGCAGCCTCGCGCGTCCGTTTCAGGACACGATGGCCGAGGCGATGCTGTCGGCGCTCGAGCGCAACTGCCGTGACTTCGGCGTGCCGCTCTACGACCACTCAACGGGCCGCCAGGGCATCGTCCATGTGATCGGACCCGAACTCGGGCTCACGCAGCCGGGCATGACGATCGCGTGCGGCGACAGCCACACGTCGACCCACGGCGCGTTCGGTGCCGTGGCGTTCGGCATCGGTACCACGCAGGTGCGCGACGTGCTCGCGAGCCAGTGTCTTGCGATGGAACCGCTGAAGGTGCGCCGCATCCGCGTCGAAGGCTCGCTGCAGCGTGGTGTCTACGCCAAGGACGTCATCCTCAAGATCATCCAGGTGCTCGGCGTGAAGGGTGGCGTGGGCTACGCGTACGAGTACGCGGGTTCGGCCGTCGAAGCGATGTCGATGGACGAGCGCATGACGATGTGCAACATGTCCATCGAGGGTGGCGCGCGCGTCGGGTACGTCAATCCCGACGAGACGACGTTCGCGTACATGGAAGGCCGGCCGTTCGCGCCGCAGGGAGAGGCATTCGATCGCGCTCGCACCTGGTGGCGCTCGATCGCCAGCGACGCCGACGCGCGCTACGACGATGACGTGGCGCTGGAGGCGGGTTCGCTGAGCCCCGTGGTGACGTGGGGTCTGCATCCGGGACAGTCGGTGGGCGTGGACGAACGTGTGCCGACGCCAGGCGATGTCGACCCCGGCGATCGGCCGCTCGTCGACGAGGCATTGCAGTTCATGGGCTTCGCGCCGGGGCAGGCGATCGAAGGCACGCCGATCGACGTGGCGTTCGTCGGGTCGTGTACGAACTCACGCCTGTCGGATCTGCGCGAAGCCGCGCGGTTCGTGCGCGGACACAGGGTGGCCTCGCGCGTGCGCGCGATGGTCGTGCCGGGATCGCAAGCGGTGCGCGCCGCGGCCGAAGCGGAAGGTCTTCACGAAGTCTTCATGGAAGCCGGGTTCGATTGGCGCGGATCGGGCTGCTCGATGTGCCTCGGCATGAATCCCGACAAGTTGCAGGGCCGCGAGATGAGTGCCTCCTCGTCGAATCGCAACTTCAAGGGACGGCAGGGCAGTCCCACTGGGCGCACGCTGCTCATGAGTCCGGCGATGGTGGCGGCGGCCGCGGTGGCCGGTGAAGTCGTGGACATCAGGAAGGTGGAACCTGCGGCGGCAGCGCTCCCGGGAGGCCGGGCATGAGTGGCGCCGTTCGGATCGATCGCGTCGAAGGTCGCCTGATCCCGCTGCGCGGACAGGACATCGACACCGATCGCATCATTCCCGCGCGGTTCCTTCGCGTCATCACGTTCGACGGTCTCGAGCGTCACGCCTTCGAGGATGACATCGCGTCGCGCGCGCAGGCGGGCGATCCGCATCCGTTCGCGCAGGACCGCTTCGCGGGTGCACGCATCCTCGTGGTGAACCGCAACTTCGGGTGCGGGTCCTCCCGCGAGCACGCGCCGCAGGCCCTCCAGCGGTGGGGCATCTCCGCCATCGTCGGCGAGTCGTATTCGGAGATCTTCTTCGGCAACAGCCTCGCGATCGGACTCCCGTGCGTCAGCGCGACACCGTCTGATCTGGAGTGGCTGCAGACGCTCGCCGAAACCGGTGATGCCGGAGAGGCCGTCCTCGACCTGACCACGATGACGCTCACTGCCGGCGACCGCACGATTGCCGTCAACGCGCCGAAGCCGGCCGTCGAAGCCTTCGTGACCGGCGCATGGGACGCCACGGGACTGCTGCTCGAAGACAAGGCGGCCGTGGAAGCCACAGCCGCGCGCCTGCCGTACGTGTCCAGCTTCAGGTGACGCGCCGATCAGTCGATCGGCGCGATGTCCCTTGCCACGTCCTTCTCGAACGTCCGCGCAACGTCGAGGAAGGCGAGGGCGGCGTGCGAGAGTTGCGCCTGCTCGGGATACACGAGTCGCAGGTGGCGGGGCAGTCGCACCTGCGCCACGGGAACCGCGACGAGCCGCCGGCTCGTGAGCTCCGCGATGGCGCATCGGCGGGGCAGTAGCGCCACACCGAGATCCATCTCCACCGCGCGCTTGATGCCGTCGAGGCTGGGCAACGCGAGCGTGATGTTCAGTTGCTCGTGACGCTGCTCGAACAACCGCAGCACGCGTTCGCGCGCGGGCGAGGCTTCGTTGTGCGCGATGACGTTCTGCCGGCCGAACTCGGCCATCGTGACCTGCGTCCTGCCTGCCAGCGGGTGGTCCGGCGACGTCAGCATCACCAGCTCATCGTCTCCGATGAGGATCGACGCAAGGCCCTTCTCGGCGGGTGGAAAGCTGAGCACGCCGACGTCGAGGCTGCGCTGCAAGACCTCGACGCCGATCTGCCGGCTCGGCACGCGCCTGATGTCGACCTGCACGCGCGGATGGGCCTGGCGGAACTGCTCGACGACAGGCAGCACCACGTGGACGGCGGCTTCGTTGGCTCCGATGAGCACGCGTCCGCGCTGGAGGTCGCGCAGTTCGCGGACGGCACTGTCGGCTTCTTCGGCGAGCCGCATCAGACGCTGCGCGTAGTCGAGCAGCACGCGTCCGGCCTCGGTCAGCTTGCCGTCCTTGGCGGCCCTGTCGAACAGCCGTTCGCCGAGGTCGTCCTCGAGGCGGCGGATGGCCTGGCTGACGGCCGGCTGCGTGCGGTGCAATCGCGCCGCCGCCTTCGAAAAGCTCCGTTCCGAGGCGACCGTCAGAAACACCTGCAGCTCAGCGAGGTCCATTGCCTTCCTCTGCCGCAGGCGATGAAAGCCCCTGCCGCGAGACTGATTATAATTCCAGAAAGATTATAACCTTGACTAACAGGTGCTGCTCCGTGGAATGTGACATTCAGGAGACCAGTCCGCATGGCTACCGACGTCCGCGTCTTCGATACCACTCTTCGTGATGGCGAGCAGGCACCCGGGTTCTCGCTCCGTGTGCCGGAGAAGCTGGTGCTCGCACACCGGCTCGCGTCGCTCGGCGTGGATCTCATCGAGGCCGGGTTCCCCATCGCCTCGATAGACGATGCAGAGGCGGTGAGGCAGGTTGCGCAAGAGGTGCAAGGCCCCACGATTGCCGCCCTCGCACGCTGTACCACGGCAGACATCGAGTGCGCGGGCAAGGCGATCGCTCCCGCTCGCAAGGGCCGCATCCACACCTTCATCGCCACGTCCGACCTTCATCTCGAACGCAAGCTCCGCATCTCGCGCGACCAGTGTCTCGAGACCGCCGTCAAGGCCGTCACCCTCGCCAGGCAGTTCACAGACGACGTGCAGTTCTCGGCCGAGGACGCCACGCGCAGCGACATGACGTTCCTGGCGCAGGTGATCGAAGCCGTCGTTGCCGCCGGCGCGACGACGATCAACCTGCCCGACACGGTGGGGTACTCGACACCTGACGAGATCCGCGAGTTCTTCGCATCGATCATCGCGGCCGTGCGCGGCAGCGAGCACGTGATCTTCAGCACGCATTGCCACGACGACCTCGGACTTGCGGTGGCCAACAGCATTGCGGCGCTGCACGGTGGCGCGCGTCAGGTCGAGTGCACGATCAACGGCATCGGCGAACGCGCCGGCAATGCCGCGCTCGAGGAAATCGTGATGATCACGAAGGTGCGCCAGGATCGCGCTCCCTTCACCACCCGTGTCGAAGCGCGTGAGCTGTATGGCGTGAGTCAGCTGCTCACCGAGCTCACGGGTGAAGCCGTCCAGGCCAACAAGGCCATCGTCGGGCGCAACGCGTTCGCGCACGAGTCGGGCATCCATCAGGACGGCATGCTGAAGGACCGCCGCACGTACGAGATCATGTCGCCAGACAGCGTTGGCGTGCCGAAGACGACGCTGGTGCTCGGCAAGCATTCAGGGCGTCACGCGGTGCAGCAGAAGTGCGAAGCGCTCGGCTTCACGTTCGGCAAGCGCGAACTGGATCAGGTGTATCGCCAGATGGTGGCGCTGGCAGACACGCAGAAGCACGTGTCGGACGAGGAGCTGGCGGCCATCGCCGCGCAGGTGCGCGCCGAGAGCGCGCACGTGCCCACGCCGGTCGGTTACGGACACGGCGTGTAGATCGGATCGTCTCCTCTTTTCCTCTTGAAGGTTCCTGCATGAATCGTTCGCTCGTGCTGCTTCCCGGAGACGGTATCGGCCCGGAGGTGGTGGCGGCGGCTGGAGTCGTGCTCCAGGCCGTGTGCCGGAAGTTCTCGCACCAGATCGACACACGGTCGTTCGACATCGGCGGCGCGGCGCTTCGCGCGGGCCTGCCCGTGTATCCCGACCAGACGCGCGCGGCGTGTACGGCTGGCGATGCTGTGCTGCTCGGCGCCGTTGGCGATCCCGCGTTCGATCACCTGCCGCGCGAGCAGAAGATCGAGACGGGCCTGCTGGCGCTGCGCTCGTCGATGGGCGTGTACGCGAACCTGCGGCCCGCGCGTGCGTGGGCGGGTCTCGAAGACGCGATCTCGTTCAAGCCGGAGCGCACCGCGGGCACCGATCTGATCATCGTGCGCGAGCTGCTCGGCGGTCTCTACTTCGGCGAGCCGAGAGCGATCGAGGCAGACGGGCAGTCGGCATACAACACGATGCGGTACTCGGTGGCCGAGGTGCAGCGGGTGGCGCGCGTGGCGTTCCAGATCGCGCGGATGCGCCGCAAGCGGCTGCTGTCTGTGGACAAGGCGAACGTGCTCGAGACGTCGCAGTTGTGGCGGCGGACGGTGACCGCGCTGGCGGCGGAGTATCAGGACGTGGCGCTGGAGCACCAGTACGTCGACGCGTTCGCGATGAACCTCGCGCTCGATCCCACGCGCTACGACGTGGTGCTCACCGAGAACCTGTTCGGCGACATCCTGTCGGACGAAGCGGGCGCGATCAGCGGATCGCTGGGTCTCCTGCCGTCGGCGAGTCTTGGCGATGGCGGTGCGTTGTACGAGCCCGTGCACGGATCGGCGCCGACGCTTGCAGGTCGCGACGTGGCCAATCCCGCAGGCGCGATCGGCTCGCTCGCTCTGGTGTTCCGTCACAGCTGGCAGTGCGAGGACGAAGCCCGCGCGATCGAGACGGCCTTGGCGAGCACGATCAGCGAGGGCCACCGCACGGCCGACCTCGTGCGCGCCGGCCAGCCCGCCACATCGTGCTCGGCCTTCGCCCAGCTCGTCGCCGACCGCATCGGTTAGGTCAGCTGGTAAGCGGGTCGTATCGGATCTCGACGACCTCCAGTTCTTCATCACCTCGAGGCGCGCGCACGACGACCGTGTCGCCGACACGCGCCTTGAGGAGCGCCCGCGCGAGCGGAGACCGCCACGAGATGCGCGTGTCTCCCGCGTCGAGTTCGTCCATGCCGACGATGGTCACGGTGCGCTCGCGATCGCTCGCGCCGATGAACGTCACCGTCGCGCCGAAGAGCACGCGGTCGAGGCCCTTGCCGCTGTTGTCGACCACTACTGCGTTGTCGAGACTGCGCGTGATCTGCCTGATGCGTCTGTCGATCTCGCGCAGTCGCTTCTTGCCGTAGATGTAGTCGCCGTTCTCCGACCTGTCGCCATTGCCCGCCGCCCAGGCGACAGTCGTCACGACGGACGGCCGCTCCGTCTTCCAGAGATGGGCCAACTCATCCTGAAGGCGACGGAACCCGCCCGGTGAGATGTAGTTCTTGATCTCGTCAGCCATGCCTTACGCGGCCTGGAGCGACTCGTACTCTCTCGTGGCCATGGTCCAGCGCTCGTACGCGATCGCATTCTAGCTCTCGCCTTGCTTTCCACGAGGCCTTTGCGGATACTCGGCGGCATCCAGCAAGTGGCGGGGTCGATCCCTTTCCTTCGTTGACAGTCCTGGACAGGGGTCATACCGATATCGTGGCACGCATGGGCGAGCCAGTACGTCCTGTCGTACGAGCTCGCGCGGCTGTCGCCGGGGTGGCGCCGGCTGGAGGTGCACGTGACGCATCCTGGCGCACGAGTGCGCGCGCGGGACGGGTATCTCGCGACCGCGCCGTGAGGCCGCGGCGACTCGCTACGATAGCGCCCATCGCGAGAGCGGACGGGACGGTGAGACCATGCCGGAGATTTCGCGATTCTTCGGAATCATCATTTTCGATCAACTACAACGACCATCCGCCGCCGCACTTCCATGTCCGGTATGCTGAACAACGGGCGATCGTGGCCATCGACACGTTGACCCTGCTCGAAGGCAGGCTGTCGCCGCGCGCCCTTGGACTCGTCATCGAATGGGCGGCTGCACACAGGCAGGAACTGATCGACGATTGGAATCTGGCCCGGCAGCAGCAGCCGCTGAGGCCGATCGCCCCTCTGGAGTAAGAGAACCATGTTGAGAGACGTCGTCTCGGTCCAGCCGCTCGCGGAGTATCACCTGCGCGTACGATTCGACGACGGCTCGGAGGGTGTCGTCGATGTTGCGCAACTCGTGACGTTCACCGGAGTGTTCGAGCCGTTGCGGGATCCGGAGTTCTTCGCCAAAGCCACGGTCAATGCGGAACTCGGAACCGTGTGCTGGCCGAATGATGCGGATCTGGACTCCGATGTGCTGTTCTCGTTGGTGACGGGCACGCCCGTTCCCTCGTACGAGGCCGTCAGGCGCCCGGCCTGATTCTGGCACGCCCCTCGCGCGTCAGGATTTTTCTCGGCAGGGTTGGTCCGGGCTAGTAGTCGCTCAACTCGCCACCAGGAACGGCGGCGCGCAGGGCGTTGAGCACGGCGGCCAGGTCGATGACTTCCTGGAAGATCGCTCCGCCGACCGGCGGCAGCCATCCGCCGAAGGCGATGAGCATCCCGACCACGCTCAACGCCATTCCTCCAACGGCGCTCTGCAGTGCGATGCGCCGCATGCGGCGCGCCAGGTGGAACAGCTCGTCGACGCGCTTGAGCGACGTGTCCATGATCACGGCCCCTGCGGCTTCGGTGGTGATCTCGCTCTGGTGACCGAAGGCCAGGCCGACGGTTGCCGTCACGAGCGCGGGCGCATCGTTGATGCCGTCGCCGATGAACAGCGTTGGTGCACGCGCCGTTTCCGCGCGCGTGATGGCGACCTTCTGCTCCGGCGTCTGTCCGGCGTAGATTTCCTCGATACCGACCTGGTCGGCCAGGTAGCGCACTTCGCTCTCCCGATCGCCAGAGACGAGCAGGATGCGTTCGATCTGGTGTCGGGGACGAAGATGCGTGACGAACGAGCGGCTGTCGGCACGAGGCGCATCGTGGAAGCGATACGTGGCCGCGTATCGGCCATCGAGCAGGATCACGCACTCCAGCCCAGTCGCGATTGGCGGCAGCGCACCGCCGTGTCCCTCGGCTTCGGCCTGACGCCTGCCGATGACGCGCACGTGCCGCCCTTCGACCTGGCCGGTGAGACCTTCACCGGGCCGTTCGCGCACTTCGGTCGCGTCGACCAGAGCCACCTGCGCCCGCCCGGCGGCGTCCACGAGCGGCTTCGCGAGCGGGTGCTTCGAGTACCGCTCGAGGCTCGCCGTCACGCGCAGCACCATCGCATCGTCCATGCCCGGTGCCGTGAAGCGCTCCGTCAACGTGGGTTCGCCGTACGTCAGCGTCCCCGTCTTGTCGAGGACGATGGTGCGGCATCGATCGATGCGCTCGAGCACGGCAGGGTCGCGGATGATGATGCTCCGCTTGGCCGCGAGAGAGATGGCTCCGATGATTGCCACCGGGATGCCGATGAGGAGCGGGCACGGCGTGGCGACCACGAGCACGGCGAGGAACCTGATCGGATCGCCGCTCCACGCCCAGGCCGCGATGGCCACGCCGAGCGCGATCGGCGTGTACCACGCGCCGAGCTGATCGCCAAGTCGACGGAGCTGCGGGCGCCGCTGCTCCGAGTCCTGCATGACGCCCATGATGCGGGCATAGCGTGAATCGACAGCCAGTCGGCTCGCACGAAGCGTCAGCGCGCTCTCACCATTGATCGCGCCCGAGAACACCTCGGACCCGGGCGCCTTCACCATCATGAAAGGCTCGCCCGTGAGGTACGACTCGTCCATCACGCCATGGCCGTCGACGATCACGCCGTCGACGGGACAGATCTCGTGCGGGTACACGATCAGTTCGTCGCCGATGCGGACGTCCGCCAGCTCGATGTCGGCGATCCGGCCTTCGACGCGACGATGGGCAGCGAGCGGCATGCGGCTGGCAAGCGCCCGAAGGACCGACGAGGCGCGTCCGAGCGCGCGCGCCTCGACGGCTTCGCCACCGGAGAGCATCAGGACCACGAACGTCGCCGCCAGATACTCCTGGAGCAGCACGGCCGCCACGATCGAGATCCCGGCGAGCAGGTCGGAGCCGAACTCGCGGCGCGCGAGCGCGAGCGCGAGCGACACCACGAGCGGCACGCCTCCTGCGACGAGCACGACGTAGAGCGGGAGGGCTTGCGCGAATGGCGACGCGTTGGTGCCCCAGCGGAGCACCAGGTGCGTGAGGATGCCGGCGAGGGCCAGCGCCGCGATGCCCGTCGTCCGCACGGCGGTACGTGACCACCAATCACCTGCAACATGTCCGGACCGTGCCGGGGGTGCGCTCGATTCGGTCACCACTCGATTACGACTCCCGCTCGACGCGCGCGCGCGCCATGATCTCGACGACGCCGACATCGGCGCCGGCGTCCGCCTCGACAGTGACACGTGGACCCGGAGGCCGACTATCGTAGCCCGGGCTAGGATCGAACGCGATGCGCTGCCGCCGAGGCCTCGCCGCCCGTACGCTCGGCCTGCTCCCGGGCCTGGTCGTCGCCACCGTCGCTGCGACGCCCCTGGCGGCGCAGCCGCGTCACGATTCGCCGGTGCTGCAGCAGTATCTTCGCGCCGAGGGTCTTGGCAACCTTGGTGTTTCGGCGCTGCACCAGGACGCGGAAGGCACGCTGTGGGTTGCCACCGAGGGCGGCCTGTACCGGCACGACGGGGACCGCCTGCGTGCGGTGTCCGTGCCCGTGGAGGATCGCGGCGGTGTGGTGCGCGGCGTGGTCGCCGATGGCGAGGGCGGTCAGTGGATCGCCACGGCAGGCAGGCTGCTGCACCGCCGTTCCGACGGCACGCTGCGGCAGGTGTCGGCACCTGGTCGCGTGCTGCGCCCGCTGGCCTGGCAGCCGATGCAGCAGCTCGGTGGCGGCCGCCTGCTGGTCAACGCACTCGACCCCGCGACAGGGGGACGCGACCTGTTTCTCGTGCAGCGGACCGGCGACGGCTGGGAGGTCGCGCCGGCGCTTGCCGACCAGATGGCGACCTGGAGTGAGGCCGACAGACAGGTGCGGCTCATCGCCGTGGCACCCGATGGCACGTGGTGGTTCGGGTGCGGCGCGTTCCTCTGCAGCCGTACCGGCACGTCGCTCCAGCAGTGGTCCGTGCCCCTCGATGACTATGTGCCTACGGCGCTGCGTCAATTGCTCCCGGTCGCCGACGGGTCACTGTGGGTACTCACGCAGGGCGCGCTGCTGCACATGCAGGACGGGCGGTTCACCGACATGACGCCGCCGGCCTTCCGCGCCAGACAGGACCGCGCATCTCCGGCGCTGATCCAGGACCATGCGGGCCGCATCCTGTTTGCCAGCCAGGACACGCTCTATCGCCTCGACGGCACGACGTGGCGATCGTGGGGGCCGGAGTCAGGACTCGTCACCGGCTCGCAGATCAATGCGCTGCTCCAGGACGCCGACGGCGATCTCTGGTACGGCAGTCTGGGCCAGGGCCTCCTGCGCTGGAGCGGCTACCGTCACTGGACGGCGTGGACGGCGGGCGAGGGACTGTCCAACGCATCGGTGTGGGCCATCGTGGCCGACAGGGCCGGCACGATGTGGCTGGCCACGGTTCGCGGACTGGCGCGGTCGTCACGGATGTCGCCGCTGGCCTTCGACATGGCGGCATCCGAGCTGGACAGCCGTGCCGACATCACCGATCTCATCGCCGATGCCGAAGGCGTCCTCTGGACGTACGACCCGAGCCGCGGCCTGCTCCGTCGTCCCGCCGGCGGATCGTGGACGCAGGTTGCCGAGCCCATGCCCGACGTGATGCGGATGGCCGTTGCCGGTCCGATGGCGTGGATCATCACGGCACAGGGCTTGTGGCAGGTAGACACCAGCCTGCCGCCGCCCGTGACACCCCGGCGGGTCGAGATCCCCGCGAGGACCGGTCCGCTGGAGATGTTCGACATGTGCGTGGACGGGCGCCAGCAGGTGTGGATCGCACACCGCAACGGCCTGCTCCTCCACGACGCCGACGGGCTGCGCGCAGCCACGGTGGAGGGACTTCCGCCGCGATCGGGAGCTTCCATCCTGCGCTGCGACACCGACAGCGTCCATGCGATCACCTTCGACGAAACGCTCATCGAGATCGACATCCGCCGCCGGCGCGCGCAGCGCATCGAGGTGCCCCGACACGACGGGATGATCCTGCTCTCGGTCCTGCGCGACAGGCGGGACAGGCTGTGGGTGGGCACCGATCGCGGCGTGCTGGTCCGCGCCGACGGGCAGTGGCGACTGTTCGACCATGGCGACGGCCTGGTGTGGGACGACACCAACCAGTGGGCGCTCGACGAGGGGCCCGACGGCGCCATCTGGATCGGTACCAGCCGCGGCCTCGGGCGCATCGATGATCCCGACGCTCTCCTGCAGAAGGCCGACGCGCCGCTGCCCCTGCGCGTGGTCGACGCCAGCTATGGCGACCAGACATTCCGTCAGGGAGAGGCGTCGCAGGTCCTGCAATGGACGCGACGTCCGCTGACAGTCCGCTGGTCCGTGCCGTACTACGGCAATCGCGCAGGCCTGCACACGCGCTACAGGCTGCTCGGCCTGGACGACGAGTGGCAGGAGACGGCGATCGGCGAGATCCAGTACGCCGCACTGAGCCCGGGGAGCTACACGCTGGAACTGCAGGCGGTGGACCGATTGAACGGTCGGCGCAGTGCGGTGATCACGAGAGCCTTCGAAGTGGCAGCGCCGTGGTGGCGCAGTGCGCCGGCGTCGATCGCCGGCGGGCTTGTCGTCCTCGGCGTGGGCTGGGGGGCGCTGCGGTGGCGCCTGAGTCATCTCGTGCGTCGGCAGACGGAACTCGAAGCGCTCGTGCAGGAACGCACGCGCGCGCTCGCCGACTCGCACGCCGCCCTCGAGCGTCTGGCCCTGACCGACGCCTTGACGGGGACGATGAATAGGCGGGCCGTGATGGGGGCGGCCGAGGCCCAGGTCGCGCAACTGCTTCGGCGCGGCGGCGCACTGACGCTCGTGCTCGCCGACCTCGACGACTTCAAGCGGACCAACGACGTGCACGGGCACCTCGTGGGCGACGCGCTGTTGCGGGCCGTTGTCATCCGCCTCCAGCACGCGTTGCGCGAGGGCGACCTCCTCGGGCGCTACGGTGGCGAGGAGTTCCTGATCGTGCTGCCGGGCCTGTCCATGGACGATCCCGCCGGGGCGGCACGTGTTCGTGCGGTGTGCCAGACCGTTGCCGCACAGCCCTTCGACGTGGGAAGCGCCGAGCCGCTGGGCGCGACCTGCAGCATGGGTGCCGCCAGCCTTCGCGTCTCGTCCGATGGCTCCACGGCCGCCGCGGCACCAGTGCTGACCGCACTCATCACGCGGGCCGACGCCGCGCTTTATCGCGCCAAGGCCGCGGGGCGCAACCAGGTGGTGACGGCCGACGAATCAGCGCCGTGAACGTGCGGCCGTCCGGAGGATGCGTGTCACACGGCGTGGCTATGTCACACGTCAGGCTTCTCTTTCCAATCCAACCGCGTACGCTGTGAAGACCGGCGTGCGGCAGGTGCCGCGCCCGTGAACGCCATGCACATCCTTCGCAGCCTTCGTCAGCGCCGCCCATCGACAGTTGCCCTCGCCGGCACCTGCTGTATGGCACCCGCCGCCTGTCGTCCCTGCGCCTGTAGGTAGCCTCGCGCGCGTCCGACGCGCGGGGTTCAGCCATCGAACAGTGCGAACGGCTCGACGAGCCGTCGCTATCCGGTTCCCCTGAAGGGCGACGTGTCGCGCGATGCGCGTGCGGACGCCCTCCGGCGCGGCGTCCGCGTCGCGCATCGAGAGGATTTCCATGTCTGCGTTCCGCTTCCATTCGAGTTGGCCGGTCTGGCTGCCTGTCGCGATCCTCCTCCTGCTGCCCCTTCCAGGTCGTGCGCAGCCGGCAGCCGGCATCGTTGGCGTGGTGGTCGACGATCAGGGCCGCGTCCTTCCCGGGGTGACGGTGGACGTCACGAGCCCCGCGCTCATCGAGCGCAGCAAGACGACCGTCACCGCGGAGGACGGGCGGTATCAGGTCGTGGACCTGCGCCCGGGTCAGTACGAAGTCACGTTCACGCTGGAGGGGCTCCAGACCGTCCGCCGCACCGGCATCGCGCTCAGCACCGGCTTCACGGCGACAGTCGATGCGCGTCTGTCCATCGGACAACTCCAGGACGAGGTCACGGTGCGCGGCGGCGCGCCTGTGATCGACACGCGATCGGGCACGTCCGAGCGTCCGCTGCACCAGGAACTCATCGAGGGCATTCCCGTCGGCCGCGTGCCCAATGTCGCCGTCAGTCTCGTTCCGGGTGCAGTGACGGCACGGCCCGACATCGGTGGATCCGAGACGGGCCAGACGGCAGGCGTCTCGATCCACGGCTCGCAGACGCGCGATCTGATCTGGAACACCGATGGGCTGAACACGACGTCCAACACCGGCAGCGGCGGCGTGTCGGGGCAGTATCCGAACCAGAGCGCCATCCAGGAGATCGTCGTGCAGACGCGGGCGCTGCCGGCCGAGATCGGCGCGGGCGGCGTGAGCGTCAACATGATCACCAAGGACGGCGGCGCCACGTATCGCGGCACGTTGTTCGGCACCTACACCAACAACAACTTCCAGAACGCGAACGTCAGCGACGACCAGGCCGCGCGCGGGTTGGTCGCGCCGAGCGCCATGGACACCTTCTACGACCTGAACGGCGGGATCGGCGGACCGATCGCGCGCGACTCGCTGTGGTTCTTCGCGAGCGCCAGGCGGTTCCGCGTGGATCGCTTCGAGGCCAACACGTTCAACCCCGACGGCTCGCAGGCGCTCGACGAGAACCTGATCTGGAACGCGGGTGGCAAGGTCACCTGGCAGGTCAACTCGGCCAACAGGCTCTCGAGCTTCGTGGACTACAACTACAAGATCCGCGAACACCGCCGCGAGATCACCTCGACGTACCAGTTCGTCTCTCCCGAGGCGAGCTACAACTCGCCGCTGTGGGGACCGGTGGCCAACGTGAAGTGGACGTCGACGCTGGGCCCCACGGTGCTGCTGGACGCGGGCGTGTCGTGGTACTACGTGCCGTGGTCGCTCGACTATCAGCCCGATCTCGATTCGAACGCGTTCGCGCGCAACGACCTCGCGCTGTCGACGCTGACGGGCGCACCGCCGCCCTCGATGGTACGTGCCAACCAGGAGCGGCGCACGGCGAGCGCCGTCGTGTCGTGGTTGCCCCGCTTCCGCGGTGAGCACCAGATCCGGGGCGGCGTCCAGTTCGAGCACGCGCCGTACGGGCAGACGTTCGACTCGCTCGGCCACGGCGACTTCATCGCGCGATACCGCAACGGCGTGCCCGACTCGGTGATGGTCTACAACACGCCGGTCGAGACCAACCTGCAGCAGTCCGATCTCGGCGTCTTCGTGCAGGATGCCTGGGCGATCAGCCGCCGGTTGACGCTCAATCTCGGCCTCCGGTACGAGCGCCACACGGGCGGGCTCGGCGAGCAGTCGGCGGGCGCCGGACAGTTCGTGCCGGCGCGCAGCTTCGAGGCGCAGAAGGACCTCGTCGTGTGGAACACGATCGTCCCGCGTCTGGCGGCAACCTACGACATCTCGGGCCAGGGACGGACCGTCGTCAAGGTCAGCGCCAGTCAGTACACGCAGCGGCAGGGATCGGCGCTCATCAACCAGTTCAGTCCGATGCGGCAGAACAGCGAGGTACGGTCATGGGTCGACGGCAACGGCGACAGCGTGCCGCAGCTCGGCGAAATCGGCCCGTCGCTCGGCGGCCTCGATCGCGGCGCGACGGTGCGTATCGATCCGCAGCTCCGCCGGCCGACGCAGTGGGAATACGCGGCGACCGTCGAACACCAGCTCGGCACCGACTTCGCCGTCGCCCTGAGCTATTTCCACCGGCGCTACAAGAACCTGACGGCCGTCGTGAATGCCGCCGTGTCGTTGGACGACTACACGCCGCTCGAGATCACGAACCCGCTCGACGGGTCGCCGCTCACGATCTACAACCAGACCGCCGCGAGCATCGGCCGCGTCGACAACGTGCTCACGAACGTGCCGACCCTCGAGCAGACCTACCATGGCCTCGAAGCCACGGTGAACCGCCGGTTCAGCGACGGCCTCACGCTGTTTGGCGGCGTGACGCTCGGCCGCAACCGCGCGACGAGCCTGTCGGCGGTGGGCGGCAATCCGAACGGCTACATCAATGCCAACGGTTTCGACCTGCTCGACTCGCCGCTCATCGTCAACGTCTCGGGCATCTACCAGTTGCCCTGGCAGGTGTCGCTGTCGGGACACCTGGGCTACTACACCGGCCAGCCGCTGCGCCGCCTGTACACCGTCACGCGCACGATCGCGCCGACGCTGCGCCAGGTGAGTCAGGAAGTCGCGTTGCTGCCCGCCGGCGACCAACGGAAGCCCAATCAGACGCTGCTCGACCTTCGCGTCGGCCGCAGCTTCCGCCTCGGTCGCGGCCTCTCCGTGGAGCCGCTGCTCGAGGTCTACAACCTGCTGAACGAGAACGCCTCGGTCACCGAGGTGGAACAGGTCGGCCCGGCACTCGGCCGCGTCTCCCGCAACCTGGACGGACGTCTGCTGCGCGTCGGCGTGAAGGTTGCCTTCTGATCCCTGTACGAGAGGAGCATCGACTGTGAATTCCCAGATGTACGCGGCCGCTTCGGAGCGCCGTTTCCAACGTTCCCGGACTGCCGCGGCGGTCCTCGTCCTCGCGCTCGGTGCCGGCGCATGCTCGTCGCCTGCCGAGTCGCCGGCGCCCGCGACCTCTGCGCCCGCACCCGCGAGCGGCTTCGCGTACCCGTACCCCGCGCTGGCGACGCGCATCGTCGACGCGCTGAAGCCGTCGGCCGGCGAACGCGCGCTGCTGCGCTACAACCCGAACCAGCTCGGGCCGCTCGAAGCCGAATTGAAGCGGCAGCTCGAGGCGAAGGGCGTCGTCGTGCGATCGCAGCTCTATACCGACAGCACCGACTTCGCGGCGCGTCTCGCGGAGACCGACATCTACGTGTGGCTGCCGGCGGGTGACACGCCGGCGGCGGCCGAGGATCGGGCTCTGCTCGCCAAATGGCTGGACGAGGGCCGCGGCCGCCAGATCCACTTCCACTGGGAAGGCGGCACGCGCGACGCCGACGGCCTGCAGGTGGCGCACTCAGAGGCCTACGACCGGGTGTACGTCGACGCCCTCGACATCGACTACGCGGCACTCAGCCAGCGGCAGGACCGCGCGATCGCGATCCTGCGTGCGGGTGAAGTGCACGTGACCTCGCCCGAGGGCACGGACCTGCGTTTCACCATCGGTCCCGACCGTCCGTTCAGCAAGCAGGACGGCGACGCATCGGCCGAACGCATGAAGACGGCGAAGGTGCGTGTGGACCGCGAGATCGAGCTGCCGGCCGGCGTGCTCCGCGTGGCGCCGCTCGAGGAGACGGTCAACGGCACGCTGTTCGTGCCGCGCGCCCGCTTCGGCGACGTGACGGCCACGGGTATCCGACTCACGTTCACGAAGGGCGTCGTGTCCGATGTGACGGCCGAGACCAACCTCGATGCCGTGAAGGGGTTCCTGGCGTCGGCACCCGGCGCGTCGCACTTCCGTGAGCTGTGCCTCGGCTTCAATCCGAAGCTGAACGTGCCGGCTGGCCAGACGGCGCTGCCCTATTACGGCTACGGCGACTCGGTTGCGCGGCTCGGTCTCGGTGACAACTTCGAGGTCGGCGGCAACGTGCGCGGCGGCGGTGTCCGCTGGCTCTTCTTCCCCAACACGACGATCACCGTGGGCGACACGGTGCTCGTGAAGGACGGCAAGCTGACCGGCATCTGACGCGCTCGATCGTGTTGCGGGTCGGGCTCGGAGCCCGGCCCGCCTGCCCTGCTTCTGCCCCGCGGGGTTGCCCGTGAGTGGCAACCGTACACAATAGGGCAGTTGCATGAGTACGAGCCCCTTCCACATCGCTGTCGTTCTGGCGCCATTTCTGGCGATTCCGCTCGTTTTCTGGGCGAGCCACCAGCGTCGCGTGCGGGCGTGGCTGCCCGCCCTGATCCCCGGCCTGCTGACGGTCTGGTTCGCCTCCGCGTTTGTCGCCGTGCGCAACGGCGGTCCCTTCAGCATCGCGATGGAGTGGGCGCCGGCCCTCCGCCTGTCGCTGTCGTTCCGGTTCGACGGCCTCAGCACGCTGTTTGCGACCCTGATCGCCTTTGTCGGGACGCTGGTCCTCATCTACGCGGCGAAGTACTTCGAGGACCATCCCTACGCCGGGCGATTCACCGCCACGCTCTTCGCCTTCATGGGCTCGATGCTCGGGCTCGTCCTGAGCGATAACGTGATCGCGCTCTTCGTGTTCTGGGAGCTCACGGGCTTCACGTCGTTCCTGCTGATCGGGTTCGAGCACGATCGGCCGGAGGCGCGCCGCGCCGCCACGCAGGCGCTCATCGTCACCGGTGGTGGAGGACTGGCCCTCCTGGCCGCTGGCATCCTCATGCTGCAGGCCGGCGGCACGCCACAACTGTCCGAGCTTGCGGCGAGCGGAGGCCTTACCGCGCATCCCACCTACGTCGGCATCGCGTCGTTGCTGATGCTGGCGGCGTGCACCAAGTCGGCGCAGTTCCCGTTCCACTTCTGGCTGCCCAACGCCATGCAGGCACCCACGCCCGTGAGTGCCTATCTGCACTCGGCCACGATGGTGAAGGCCGGCGTCTATCTCGTTGCGCGCATGACGCCGATCGTCGGCGGCACGATGCTGTGGACCGGCGCCATCACCGTCATCGGCACCGCCACCATGCTCGTCGGTGCGACGCGGGCGTTGATGGAGACGGATCTCAAGCGGATCCTCGCCTACTCGACGATCAGCGCGCTCGGCGTCCTGATGCTGCTGTTCGCGCAGGGAACACCCGTGGCGGCGACGGCAGGTCTCGCCTATCTGCTCGCGCACGCCTGCTACAAGGGTGCGCTGTTCCTCGTGGCCGGCACCGTCGAACACGAGACAGGCTCGCGAGATGTCGCGGCGTTGGGCGGTCTGCGCGCGGCCATGCCCGTGACGGCGCTGGCCGCCGGCCTTGCCGCCGCGTCGATGGCGGGGCTTCCGCTGTTTGCCGGCTTCATCGCGAAAGAGCAGTTGTACGACACGCTGAGGGCCGTCGCGCTGCCGGGCGCATGGTCCGACGTGCTGACGATTGCCGGCGTCGCGGCCAGCATGGCGCTCGGGGCCGCCGGATTGGTCGCCGGTATCGCACCGTTTCGCGGCAGTTCGATGCCGACACCGGCGCCACATGACGCGCCGCCCCAGCTGTGGCTCGGGCCCCTGGTGCTCGGCGTCGTCGGCGTGACCCTGGGAGTGGCGCCTGGTCTGTTGACGACGCCGCTCGCCCTGGCCGTGTCGGCGGTGACAGCAACGTCGCACGACACCACGCTGTCGCTCTGGCACGGCTTCACGCTCACGCTCGCGCTCAGTGCCGTGACGGTGGCTGGTTCGATCGCCCTGTTCACGTCTCGCGCGCAGTTGTGGCGGTGGACATGGCCGCGGGCACTCCACACCGAAGGCCTGTACTCGTCGACACTCGCGTTGCTGGACGGTGTCAGCCGCCGCATCGGACCGCCTCTTCAGAGCGCATCGCTGCGGTCCTACGTCCTGGTCGTGGCGTTGACGGCCGTCACGCTGGTGACGACGGCGCTTGCCATGAACAGCGCGCTGCCGGAAGCGAGACGCACGACGTCGGTGGAGTTCCACGAAGCCATGCTGGCGACCCTGATCGTCGCCGGCGCCCTCTCGGCCGTCGTCGCGCGAACGACGATGGCCGCCGTGCTGTCGCTCGGCGTCGTGGGCTACGGCGTGGCGGTGATGTATGCGCTGCTCGGTGCGCCGGACCTGTCGATGACGCAGTTCGCCGTGGAGACGCTGACCGTCGTCATCTTCGTGCTCGTGTTCGCCAACCTGCGGGGGTTCGCCGATCTCTCGTCGCGGTTCGTCCGCGCGCGCGACGCTGCTGTTGCCATCGCCGCGGGTGCGGTGGTCACGACGCTGGTGTTGTTCATCGGTTCGTCGGGGACGACATCGAGGCTCTCGGCGTACTTTGCCGACGCCGCGCCGCGTCTCGCGCACGGCCACAACATCGTCAACGTGATCCTGGTGGATTTCCGCGGCTTCGACACCATGGGTGAAATCACGGTGCTCGTGACCGTCGCGATAGGCGTAAGAGCATTGTTACTGATCTCACAGGAGGGCACCCGATGACGCCCTTGCCCTCACCCGCATCGACGCCGACACCGACGTCGACGATCCTGATGACGGCGGCGCGCGTGCTGATGCCGCTGTTGCTGTTGTTCGCCGTGTTCCTGTTGTTGAGAGGACACAACCAACCGGGAGGCGGCTTCGTGGGCGGGCTCGTCGTTGCCGCATCCCTGGTCCTGTACGCGATTGCCGCCGGTGTGTCAGCGGCACGTCGTGCCCTGCTCGTCAGTCCGTCGACGCTGCTCGGGGTTGGCCTGCTTGTGGCGCTGGCCAGCGGCATGCCGGCCGTCATCGCCGCCAAGCCGTTCATGACGGCGTTGTGGACCGACGTCGGTGTCGGATCGACGGAACTCGCCGTCGGGACGCCGCTGGTGTTCGATATCGGCGTCTTCCTGGCCGTGATTGGCGTGGTGCTGACCATCGTGTTCACGCTGGCCGAGACGGTCCTGGCCGAGGAGTGAGATGGAACTGTTGTTGGCGATTGTCGCGGGAGTGCTGTATGCGGCCGGGCTGTATCTGATGCTCAGGCGCCGCCTCGCGCAGCTCATCATCGGACTCAGCCTCCTGTCGAACGGATCGAACATCCTGATCCTGTCGGCGGCAGGTGTGACGCGCGCGAAGCCACCGCTCGTCACGCAGGGCATTCCGTTGGAACACTACGCCGACCCTGTTCCGCAGTCGCTCATCCTGACGGCCATCGTCATCGGGTTCGGCGTGCTGGCGTTCGCGCTCGTTCTCGCCTACCGCGTCCGTCAGTCCGTTGGCACGGACGACATCGATGCGGTAGGTCCTGATTTCGTCACGGCGAAGTCGGGCACGGTGGATCGCGCGTGATGCTCCTCACGCTTCCCATCGTCCTGCCGCTGTTGACGGCGATCGTGCTGCACCTGCTCCCGCAGCGGAGTCGTCTGCTCCGCGTGGTCGCGTTCGCCGGGTCGCTGGCGACGCTCGCGGCCGCCATCGGCATCTTCATCAGGGTCCAGGAGACGGGCATCGAGGTGCTTCAGGTCGGATCGTGGCCGGCACCATTCGGCATCACGCTCGTTGCCGACCTGCTCAGCGCGATGATGATCGTGGTCGTCGGCGTGATCGGCGTGGCGGTCACCGGCTCGTCGTTCGCCGGCGTCGATCCACGTCGCGAGTCGCTCGGGTATCACCCGCTGATTCAGGTCATCCTCATGGGAGTGGCCGGTGCGTTCCTCACGGGCGACATCTTCAACCTGTACGTCTGGTTCGAGGTGATGCTGATCGGCTCGTTCGTGCTGATGGCGCTCCACCGGACGCGCGCGCAACTGCACGCGGCGTTCACGTACGTCGGCCTCAACCTGCTGGCGTCTGCGTTCCTGCTGACCGCGATCGGTCTGCTCTATGGGCAGGCGGGCACGCTGAACCTCGCCGATCTCGCGCAGGCCTGGCCGGAGCGCCGTACGCCGGGGCTCGACGCGGCGCTGTCGATGCTGTTCCTGACCGCCTTCGGGATCAAGGCCGGCCTGTTCCCGTTGTTCTTCTGGCTGCCGGCCTCGTATCACACGCCCCCGGCCGCCGTCGGCGCGCTGCTGGCGGGGTTGCTCACCAAGGTCGGTGTGTACGCGATGATGCGCGTGTTCACGCTGCTGTTCCCCGACCCGGGCAGTCACGTGTACAACGTCCTGCTGGTACTCTCGGCGCTGACGATGGCGGTGGGGCTCATCGGCGCGCTGGCCCAGCGGGATTTCCGGCGCGTGCTGTCGTTCAACCTGGTCGGGCACATCGGCTTCACGACCGTCGGCCTCGCGTTGTGGACGCCCGCGGCGCTCGCCGGATCGATCCTGTACGTGCTGCATCACATGCTCGTCATCTCGACGTTGTTCCTCGTCAGCGGTTTCTTCCTCAGGCAGCGACGGACCACGGATCTCGGCGCGCTCGGCGGGCTGTATCGATCGCAGCCCGGGATCGCCTGCCTGACGCTCATTCCGCTGTTCTCGCTCGCGGGCGTGCCGCCGCTGTCGGGGTTCATCGCGAAGGTCGGCGTGATCACGCCGATCCTCGGCACGGGCCACTACCTGGTTGCCGCAGTGGCGCTGTCGGTGAGCCTGCTCACCGTGCTCTCCATGGCGCGACTCTGGGAGGAGGCGTTCTGGAAACCGGCGCCGGAGCCGTCATCGCATCCGGTGCCGCAGACGCGCCTCGGGGCGACGGTCGTCCTCCCTGTCGCGTTCCTCGCCAGTCTCACGATCGCGCTGACGGTCTTCGCCGGCCCGGTGTCGGGCCTGAGCCTGCGGGCGGCCGAACAGCTGCTCGAGCGGAACACGTACATGCGTGCCGTACTCGGAGAGGGGGTGCCGCGTGCTGCTCGGTAACATGCTGCTCGCGCTCACGTGGGCGGCGCTGCAGAGCGAGTTCTCGCTGTTCACGCTCTTCACGGGACACGTCCTCGGGTACGTGATCCTCGTGGCGCTGGTGCGTGGCGGCGTACTCGCGCCGTCGCCGTACATCGGGCGCGTCCATCGCGTGATCGGCCTCGCCGGACACTTCCTCTACGAGCTCGTGCGGGCGAACATCCGCCTCGCGCTCGATGTCGCGACGCCGCGATTCCAGATGAAGCCGGGCATCGTCGCGGTGCCGCTGGATGCCACCGAAGACGGCCAGATCCTGCTTCTCACGATGCTGATCAACACGACGCCGGGGAGTGTCGCGCTCGACGTGTCGCCTGACAGGAAGACGCTCTACGTGCACGTCATGTACATGGACAGTCCGGACGCCGCGCGCGAGGAGATCAAGCAGGGCTTCGAGCGGCGCGTGCTCGACGTCCTCGGGTGATCCGATGCCGAGTCTTGCCTTTCTCGCTGCGCTGACGATGCTCTCGGTGGCCGCGGCCCTGACCTTCATCAGGCTGGTCAAGGGACCGACGCTGCCCGACCGGGTCATCGCCATCGACCTCATCGGCGTGCTGCTGGTGTGCCTCCTCGTCCTGATGGCCGGCAGGACGGGGCAGGAGGCCTTCCTCGACGTGGCCATGGTCGTGGCCCTCATCAGCTTCGTCGGAACCGTGGCGTACGCGCGTTACATCGAACGGGAGGGGTCGTGATCGAGTGGGTGTCCGGCGCGCTGTTCGTCATCGGCGGGACGCTGGCCCTGCTCGCCGGCATCGGCGTGTACCGCATGCCTGACGTCTTCACGCGCATGCAGGCGTCAACCAAGGCGTCGACGCTCGGCCTCGGCTGCCTCCTGATGGGCGTCGCACTCCGTAACCCGGAGCTTTCCTTTGTCGTCCGCAGCGCGAGCATCGCGGCGTTCATGCTGCTGACGACGGCGGTGTCCGCGCACGTGATCGCGCGAGCGGCGGCCCGCAGTGGCGCACCGATCTGGCGCGGCACCGTCGTGGACGAGCGCCCCGACCCGGGCGACAGGTCGCAGCACCACTGAAAGAGCCCGAGACAGCCTGGTGTAGCCGCCGGATCTCATCCGGCGGGCAGGACGCGGGCGTCGCCCCTATGCGGGCGGGCAAGTCGCACCGGCGGTGGCCTGCGACGCGGCGGACGATGTTACGATGCGAGTCATGTCGACAGCGACGCGGGAGTCGGTGCCGGGGGTGGTTTCGAACGACTACCCGCAGGCTCGCCGGCTGACGCGCGAAGAGTTCGAACGTGCGGGCGAGCTCGGGTTGTTCGGGCCCGAGGAGCGGCTGGAGCTCATCGACGGCATCGTGGTGCGAAAGATGACTCCGCAGAACCCTCCCCATGCGAGCGGGATCGCCTTCGTCGAGCGGGCGCTGCGAGCGCTCGAACTCGCTGGTGTCCACCTGCGCATCCAGCTTCCCCTCGCACTCGGAACGCACGCGGAACCAGAGCCCGACATCGCCGTCGTGGACGGAGACGCAGCGGACTACACGCGCGATCACCCGGCCAGTGCGCGACTCGTCGTAGAGGTGTCCGACACGACCCGACAGTTCGATCGAACGAACAAGGCCAGTCTCTATGCCAGTGCCGGGATCCCCGAGTACTGGATCCTGGACCTGCCCGATCGCGCCCTCGAAATCATGCGCGACCCGGCGCCGAGGACTGGTGAGCCGTTCGGCGCGCACTACCGCAGCGTCACGCGTCACACCGGAACCGACAGCGTTCGGTCGCTGCTCTCGAATCGCGACATCGCCGTCGCGGCGCTTCTTCCTCGCTGAGGCGCGCGTCGACCGACTGCGCGCACGCTGTCTCTACTTGAGGAGGCTTTCCAGCGTCGGTCCCATCGCCTCCGCCCAGATGGCGTAGCCCTTCGCGGTGGGATGCAGGTAGTCGTACATCACGTCCTGCGAGATGGAGCCATCGGCGTCGAGGAAGCGCGCGCCGATGTCGAGGAAGGTGATGCCGTTGCGGCCATCGAGTTGCGCGAGACGCTCGTTGACGGCGGCGACCTTCGCGCGCGTGGCGTCGGGCTTCACGCCGCGCGGGAAGATGCCGAGCAGCAGGATCCTGGTTGAAGCAGATCGCCGATGAAGTTCGGCGCAGATGGCCTCGACGCCCTGGGCGATCTCGTCGACGGTATTGATCCCCATGTTGTTGGTGCCGATCATCACCACGACAACCTTCGGCGCGACGCCGTCGAACTCGCCATGCGTGAGTCGCCAGAGCACGTTCTCGGTGCGATCCCACCCGTACCCGAGATTGACCACCCGCCTGCCGGCGAAGACGCGGTCCCACACCTCCACGCCCGTGCGCCTGCCGCTGGCGGGATCGCCGCCCCAGAAGTGCGTGATCGAATCGCCGAGCATGACGATCTCCGGCTGTCGCTCCCGCATCAGATCCACGATCGCCGCGTGGCGCGCGGACCAGTCGTAGCTGCGCCAGTCGCGATTCTGCGTGAGCGGGACCAGCGTTGATGGCTTGCGCGTGCCGGTTGGCGGAGTCCAGGCCACGGTCCAGCCGACGCCAGTGCCGTCCGGCGTGAACAGTCGCGCCCTGGCCGTGTATCCGGCCGGCACATCGATGGGCTCGAGCCACTCACCGGCGTCCCTGCCCGGCTCGCTCCCGTCGAGCGTGTAGCGAATCACCATGCCGGCAGGTGGCGCGGCGGCCGTGAGTATGCCGTCAGCGCGCAGCGATATCGCCGGAGCCTCGGCGTGAACGGGCGTGGCCACCTGTGCCCACGCCGCGAGCGGGACACACATCAGGGCTCCTGTGAGAGCCAGTCGTCGAAGCATCATGTCAGTGCGTCCCTCCGTCTCGACACCTTGTCGACCGCCGCCAAGCATAGACCGCGTCGTGACCTTCGACACGCATCACTGACTGCCGGACAAAGTCCGGCAGCTACACCACTTGTCCCGTAGGGGTCGGGCTTGCCCGACCCGTCGCGCATCGCGGCGGTGGCGTCGACACGCGAATTCTGATACGAGTGCGTGACCAATCATCGTTGAGTCGCGGAGGCCGAGAGTGAAGACGGCATACCTTGTCGCGTTGGTGCTCCTGTCGATCGGGTTCGCGCTGTTGGCAGGCGCCGGTTACATGCGCTACCAACGCGGCAGGTTCGAGGCGAGCGCCGCGCGCGCGTCGGGTCGCGTGCTGGAGATCGTCGTCACCGAGTCGGGCAGCGAGCGATGCCTCGCGCCGCGCGTGCGCTTCGACGTGCAGGGAACCGCGCACGAGTTCGTGCCGTCCGTCCGCGCCTGTCCCAACGATGGCGGCCCAGACGTGCGCTGGTCGGTAGGCGACGAGGTGACGGTGCTCTACGAGCCCGCGAATCCGTCGCGGGCAGACATGGGAGGCGGCATGAACAGCTGGCTGCCGACCATCGTGCTCGGCATCTTCGGCGTCGTGTTCGTTGCATGTGGTGCCTTCTCCGTTCACATCGGGCGGGATTCGTGAACGACGCAGACACCGGGCGTCCGACCCGCGACGCGCGTGGATGCGATGGTGCGCAAGAGCGCTGGGCGCTACGATGGCCGCCCGTGGCGCTTGTCTCGCAGCCAGCGGCCGACGGGGGGCTCTTCGCGCTCGTGGAGCTCGTCGAGCCTGTCGGCGTGCGCACGCAGCAGATCGCTCCGCGTGAGGATCCCGACCACGGTCCTGCGACCGCGATCGATCACCGGCAGACGTCCAACGCCATGGCGCACCATCTCGTCGGCGGCCTCTCGCAGCGACCAGTGGGGGTAAGCCACCACGGGTGACCGCGTCACGGCCTCGCCGACCAGTGTCTCGCCGGCGCGGTCGCCGAGGAGATTGCGGCGCGTGACGACGCCGAGCAGGGTGCCATCCTGCGCCACGACGGGGAAGCCCTGGTGCGTGAGCGACGGCTTGCCGTTGAGCCGATCCCTGACCTCGTCGAACGTCTCGTCGGCTCCGAGCGTCACGACAGGCGCCGTGGCCCAGTCCCTGACGTGCTGCTGGCGCAGGTAGTCCACCTCGTAACCGCGCGCGACGGGGATCCCGCGCCGCACGATCTTCTCGGTCATGATCGAGTAGCGCATGTTGAGCATCGACACGAGGTAGGCGGCCGCGCAGCCACCGAGCAGCGGGAGGAGACCCACGGGCTGCCGTGTCGTCTCGAAGGCGAACACCACCCACACGAGCATCGCGTGCGACGCGCCCGTGAAGAGCGCCGCCATCCCGACGAGCGCTGCAAGACGCGCATCGACACCAGCCTGAGGAAGAAGCGCGGCAAGCGCGATCCCGCACGCGCCGCCAATCGCCCCACCGACGGTGAAGAGCGGCGCGAGCGTCCCGCCAGACGTCCCGCTGCCGAGCGCGAGCGACCACGACACGAACTTCAGCGTGCCGAGCAGGAGCAGGCCCTTCCACGAGATGAGGCCCTGGAGGATCTGCTCGATGTTCTCGTAGCCGACGCCCAGCGTGGCGGGCTCGACATAGCCGACGAGGCCGACGGCAAGACCGCCGATGATCGGCCACCACATCCAGTGCAGCGGCAGGTGCTCGAACGCGTCCTCGACGGCGAACACGGCGCGCGTGACGGCCACGCCCACGAGGCCCATGAACGCGCCGAGCGCGATGTAGGCGGCGATGGCCAGGCCATCCGGTTGCGGGACGACGGGCATGGCGAACACGGGAGCCGAGCCGTGGAACGCCAGACGCACGGCCGTCGCCGTTGATGTGGCCAACGCCACTGGGATCGCGGATCGCGCGCGAAACTCGAAGAGCAGCAGCTCGACGGCCAGCAGCACGCCGGCCACGGGTGTCCCGAATGTCGCGGCCATGCCGGCCGCCGCGCCCGCAGCGAGCAGGATCTTGCGCTCGACGGACGTGACGGTGATCGCCTGGCCCACAAGCGACCCGAGCGCGCCGCCCGTGGCGATGATCGGGCCTTCGGCGCCGAACGGTCCGCCCGTGCCGATCGCGATTGCCGCAGACACCGGCTTGAGAATGGTGAGTCGCGGAGGGATCCGGCTGCGGTTGGTGAGCACCTGCTCCATGGCTTCGGGGATGCCATGCCCGCGGATGGCCGCGGATCCGAATCGCGCCATGAGCCCCACGACAAGCCCCCCGACCATCGGCGGGACGATGACGAACAGGCCGAGATGATGGTGGGCGGGTGAGGAGGGCGCGAAGGACCACTGCCCGTAGAACGACAGGTTGGTGACGATCGCGATGAGCCGCGTCAGCGCCTCGGCCACGAACGCGGCGGCGACGCCGAGCACGAGCGCGATGCCGCTGGTGTAGAGCACGCGGCCGTCCACCGGGGGCGCCGGGTCCACGTGCGCCAGCTCGAGCTCCGGCCCCAGCGACGGGGCGATGGGCACGCTGCGGTCCATCGTCACGAGGGGTCTCCGGATTCGAGGAACATCGGCGGGCGCCTGGCGGCGGCCATCGCGTCTGCGACGCGGTCGAGCGCCCGCGCCGTCGCGCGCCTCGACGCCGGCGACATCGCCACGACGGCGCCGACGAGCAGCTCCTGCGCGGCGCCTGGCGCGGCCTCCAGTGCGCGGCGGCCCGCGGGTGTCAGCACGATCAGTCGTCGTCGCCCGTCGTCGGGATCGACCCGACGCCTGACGAGCCGACGCGCCTCGAGGCGCGACGCGACGACGGACACGGAACTCTGGTGTGTGAAAGTCCTGGCCGAGAGCTCGTTGATCGACAGTCCGTCCGAGCCGGCGAGCGTGCGCAACACGAAGAGCTGCGCCGCGCTCAGCCCGACGCGCTGCTGGCTGTCGCGCGACGACTCGTGCAGGCTCTGGACGATGCGCCGGATGGCATCGAGCAGCGCCCGCACGTCCTCCGCCGACGATGCATGGGAGACCATGCATCGATCATAGCCGGTCCGGTGCCCCGGAACGGACCGGGAAGCTCTCCGAGCGCGTGCTCAGGATGGTCGTGTGTACGCCGTGGTGCCGGTTGCAGAGCCTGCCCGGTCGCCATTCGCGAAGGTCACGGGTCGGGCCGTGAAGGGCGTGACGTCGAAGGACCTGCTCGGCGCCACGCGGGAGGATGGGTGGGCGCGTGGAGAACGTGCGGTGCGCATCAGCCCAGCCAGGAGTGGAGTTGCACGTACGCCCGTTACGCGGAGGCGACGTTCCGCAAGGACCGGCGGCTGACCGTTTGTCCGCCGAATGTGCGAGAATATTGAGCTTCCATGCGGGCTCGTTCCGAGCGAGCGACCCAGCGTTCATGGAGCGAGTCGAAGGGTGAGGTGGCCGAGAGGCTTAAGGCGGCGGTTTGCTAAACC
>JADLFL010000028.1 GCA_020845575.1 Acidobacteriota bacterium
TCGACCATCGCCCGCGGGACGTACTCGTCGAGGAGCACCCTCGCATAGCGCGCCTGCACGATGGCGTTCTCCGTCCAGGTGCGTGCCGGTGTCTTCAGGTTGGCGCGCGCGTTGGCCAGCACCGTGGCGACAACACCCACAGCCCTTTGATTTCGAAGGCGATGACCGAATCTCGCGCGTAGCGTACGTCGTCGAACGGACGTCTCGGCGGACGTTGGAGGTGCTGGCATGCGGTGCGCGTCTTTGATCGTTGCGGCGGCATTCCCTGTGTTGCTGGCCAGTCAGGCGACGGGGAGCCCGATCAACATCGTCCCCTCGCGAACTGTCGACATCCACGAGGGCAGCACGCCGGTCGCCCACGGCGCGTCGTCGACGACGGGTACCTTTTTCGTGCATCCGTTCGGCCCGGTGCCCAGCGCGCCGCTGATCATCGTCGGCGCCTCGCAGAACACCACCATCGATGGTCCATCGGGCACGTTCAGCGGCAGCGGGTCGGCCACCGTAGGCTACTCGGTCTTGCGGTCACTCGACGTCAGCGCGAGCAGTTTCTTCGACGTGTTCTTCGACCTCGCGACACCTCACGTCTACTCGCTCGCCGGGACACTCCAGGCAAGCGACGACGGCGGGTTCGCCCGGGCGCGCGTGAGCCTGACCGGGCCGACGTCGCTCTCCTTCCTGGCGATCGGTGTGAACCCGAACGTGGCCCTGTCGGGAAGTGGCGTGCTGGCGCCCGGCACGTACCGCTTGGTGGTCGAGGCGGCGATGGACAACGGCGGCGACACGCAGATCGGCGCGTACATGGGAGGGAATGCCGGGTTCAACTTCGACTTCCAGCTGACCGACCCATCGCACCCCGTTCCTGAACCGACGGTCACGCTGCTGCTCTTCGGCGGATGCGCGTGTGCGGCATACGGCCGTGGCCTGCGCCGGGGGCGTCACGCCGGCTGATCTCGGCCGCGAGATCCCGCGATCGGCCGACGAGGCCGTGCGGGCGGGCGGCCAAGTCTCGGCACGACCGACGCCGAGCACCCGTGTTCCTCGCCCGGCGCTCGGTCGACCGCGTCCCGCGTTCATCGCATCGTCCAGTTCAACGCGGCATGCTACGCTGCCCGCATGCATGTACAAGGGGCGCGCGCAGCGACGCGAGCCTCGCTGGCCGCTGCCTTCATGCTCGCCGCGGGCGGCGTCACGCAGGCTGTTGCGCTGGATGCGGCCAAGCGGCCGACGCAGTACGTGTTCGAGCACTGGGACACGGCCAATGGCCTCCCCGTCGCGGGCGTCAAGGCCATCGCCCGCACACCCGATGGTTTTCTCTGGTTGGGCACGGAGGAAGGCCTCGTCCGCTTCGACGGCGTGGAGTTCCGCACGTTCGACCTCCACCAGCAGCACCTCGGCGACGTCAATGCGCTCTTCGTCGACCGCGGCGGGGCCTTGTGGCTGGCCACCACCGGCGGCGCCGCCCGATGGCTCGGGGACCGGGTCGATCCCACCGCCACGTACTCGACGACGAACGGCCTGCGCGACAACCGGGTCGAGGCGATGGCACAGGACGCCAGTGGCGTGATGTGGATCGGTACCGCCGGAGGTCTCCATCGGCTGACCAACGGCGCGCTCGCGACCATCACGACACACTCAGGTCTGCCTCACGATCACGTGCAGGCCCTGCTCGTCGCGTCCGATGGCCGCCTCTGGATTGGCACCAACGGCGGCATCGCGCGCCTGTCGCATGGCGCGATCGAGCCTGGCTCGGCGACCACTGGCCTTCCACACGCAAGCGTGCTCGCCCTGCACGAGGACGCCTCGGGCACGATCTGGATCGGCACCTTCGCCGGTCTGGCGCGAGCACGGAGCGGCGTCATCGTCGACGAAGTCTTCCCGTTGCGTCGCTCGCGCGCCCCGGTCAACGGCCTGGCGACCGACCACGACGGTTCACTCTGGATTGGCACGTATGGCGAGGGGCTGGTGCGCTGGCGCGATGGCCGCACGGAGCGGTTCGCGAAAGGCGACGGTCTCGCTGACGATTTCGTGCGCGGACTCGTGGTCGACGCCGACGACAGTCTCTGGATTGCGACCGATCGCGGGGGACTCGGCCGGCTCAAGGACGGCGTCATCACGGCCGTGACGACGCGCGAGGGTCTGCCGAACGACACGGTGCGCGCCGTAGTCGAGGACGTGAACGGCACGATGTGGATTGGGACGCACGGCGGAGGCCTCGCCGCGTTGACCGGCACCGGCGTCTCGGTGATGACCACGCGCGATCGCCTCCTCAGCAACGTCGTGTTCGCGCTCGGGGCCGGTCGGCGCGGCGCGCTCTGGATTGGCACCTACAACGGCGGCCTGAATCGCCTCGACGCCGGGCGCATGGAGTCGGTGTCGGATGCGGGACTCGAGAAGAACCGGTTCGTGACGTCCGTGTTCGAAGACGCGGCAGATGCGCTCTGGATCGGCACGTACGGCGGCGGATTGCTGCGGTACGCACACGGCGTGTTCACGACGTTCCGCGCGGCAGATGGCCTGGGCAGCGACCACGTGTGGACGATCGCCGACGACAGGCGGGGCGGCCTGTGGGTCGGCACGCGAGCGGGCCTCAGCCGCTGGAACGGCGACCGCCTCACGCCGATGAGCCCGCGGGACGGCTGGCCGTCGGCAGCGGTCTGGTCGCTGCACGTCAGTGACGACGGCACGCTCTGGGCAGGCACCGATGAGGGCCTCTTTCGCGCGACGGCGGCGCGAACATCCCGCATCACGACGAGCGCCGGACTCTTCCACGATGTCGCCCTCGGTATCCTCGAAGACGACCAGGGGCAACTCTGGATGAGCAGCAACAAGGGCCTGTTTCGCGTCTCGCGACGGGACCTCGACGAACTTGCGGAGGGTCGCCGCAGCACGATCACGAGCTACGTCTATGGCGTGGCAGACGGCATGAAGACCGCGGAGTGCAACGGCAGCACGCAGCCGTCGGCGTGGCGCTCGCGCGACGGCCGCCTCTGGTTCGCCACCATGAAAGGCGTCATCGTGGTCGACCCGGCACGAGCGGCCCTGACGCGGCCGCGGAGTCACCCGTTCATCGAGAGTGCGACCGTCGATGCGCGAGTCCTGCGAGGTGACGGCGTGTCGGAACCGTCGGCCCGCGCGGGCAGCCGCCAGTTCGAGTTCCGGTACACCGCGCCGAGCCTCAGAGCCGCCGAACGCGTGCGCTACCGCTATCGCCTCGAGCCGCTCGAGTCGGCGTGGGTCGAGGCCGGCACACGACGCACGGCGTATTACACGAACCTCCCGCCGGGACATCACCGCTTCCGCGTGATCGCCGCCGAGGATGGCGGCACGTGGTCGACCGACGACACGGCGACGTTCGCCTTCTTCGTCGAGCCCCGCGTGTACCAGACGTGGTGGTTCCGCGTGTCGAGTGCGCTTGGCTTGTGCGCCATCCTGTATGCGGGACACCGCTACCGCCTGCGCCAGGTCGTGGCCCTGGAACGCGTCCGGACCCGCATCGCGAGCGACCTGCACGACGATCTCGGGTCGAGCCTCTCGCAGATCGCGATTCTCAGCGAGGTCGCCCGCGTGGGCGCCGGCGACCACGCGAACGTCGCCGAACCGCTCACGCGCATCGCGACGCTATCGCGGGAATCGGTCGATGCGATGGCCGACATCGTCTGGGCCATCGACCCCCAGCGCGACCTGTCGATGCATCTCACGCAGCGCCTGCGCCAGGTCGCACACGAGTTGGTGTCGATGCGTGGCATGGCGCTCACGTTCGACGTCGAGGACGAGGGGCACGTGGAACTCGGCGCCGACACGAAGCGACACGTGTTCCTGATCGTGAAAGAGGCCCTGCACAACATCGCGCGGCACAGCGGCGCGGGCGAGGCGCGCGTCACCGGCCGCATCGACAGCGGTCGCGTGCGGCTGGCGATCGACGACAACGGCCGCGGCATCGACGCGCGGACCGCGGACGCCAAGGCGGTGGGCGGGCAGGGCCTCAGGAGCATGCGACAGCGGGCCGAGGCCCTCGGAGGGACGCTGGCGGTATGTGCCCGCGAGGGCGGCGGCACGCGGGTCTCACTCGATGTTCCTGTCCGCTGAACCCCCCGGCCCACATGATCAGGTGGTAGGCATGCCTGCGACGGACGACATACGATCGCCTCGAGCAGGGATGCCGTGAACGGTCAGGTCAGGGTCGCCATCGTCGAAGACCAGCGCGAGATCCGTGAGGGACTGCGGTTCCTCATCGACGGCACCCCCGGCTATGCGTGCAGCGGCGCGCACGCGTCGATGGAAGACGCCTTGATCGCCGTTTCGCCCGCCACGACCGACATCGTGCTGACCGACCTCGGCCTTCCGGGCATGTCGGGCATCGAGGGCATCAGGCGCTTCAAGGAGCGATTCGCCGACCTGCCGATCGTCGCGCTCACCGTCTACGACGACGATGACCGGATCTTCGCGGCGTTGTGCGCAGGTGCGACAGGCTACCTCCTGAAGAAGACGCCACCGGCGAAGCTGCTCGACGGGCTGGCCGACGCGCGTCGCGGCGGCGCGCCGATGTCACCTGACGTGGCGACGAAGGTGATCGCCCTCTTCAGGCGCTTCCGGCCGCCACTCGCCGCCGACTACGACCTGACGCCGCACGAGACACGTCTGCTCGCGCTCCTGGCCCAGGGGCACAGCTACAAGTCGGCCGCCGCCGCGCTGGGCAACAGCGTCAACACCGTGGCGTTCCACATGAAGAGCGTCTACCTCAAGCTCCAGGTCCACTCGAAGTCCGAAGCCGTCGCCAAGGCGCTCCGCGAAGGGCTCGTACGCTGAACGTGTCGCGACAATCCTACCTGGTCAGGTGATTGTGGGGCGGACGGCGCGTCCGCATCCTCGATCCGGTCACGGGCGCGACCATCGCGCGCGACGCCGAAACCGAGGAGGTCTCCCATGTCCCTGTTCGCCAATCCCCGCCGCAGCGCAGCCGGTGCGCTCCTGGTACTGAGTCTCGCGACGCTGCCCAGTCGCACCGATGCCATCAGCGACGAGAACGACCGGCTGCTGTTCGGCCCAGTCGGTGTCTCGGTGACCGAGGGCGTGCGCGTCAACATCCACGTGATTGGCGATCCCGACTCGATCGGCGATCCAGGCATCCGACCCTGGAGCTTCAGGCTTCGCGTCTTCACGAGCCGAGGGAACGTGGCCGTGGAGCGGCGCGTCGACGTGCTTCCAGGCACGTTCGCGACGCTGGGCATCGGCGCGCTCGCGCGAGACCAGTTCCCCCCAGACACGCTCGGGCGTCGCACGTTGCGCGCAGAGATCGTCGGCTTCAATCCGCAGCCCGATCCCCCGGGCCGGTACACCGCGACGCTCGAGGTGTTCAGCCTGTTCACCGGCCAGACACACATCGTGCTCGGGGGGCCCGACACGATTCCGGCCGCTGCCGCCCGATGAGGGCCGCCAACGACTTCGCGAACCACGAAAGGACTCGCCCCATGAAGACACGGACCTGCACGATCGTCGTTGTCGCGGCCCTCTCGGGGGTCGCCGCGTACGCCGACACCGTCGTCTGCCGCAGCGAGGTGCGGACCGTGAAGGCCGTCACCATCGCAGAGCCGTATTTCCAGGTGAGCCGGCGCTTCCAGACCGACGTGCCGAACATGGAGCCGTTGCTGACGACCAACATCCTGGTCAACGGCCCCGGACAGAGCTGCATCGTCGCCGACTTCAGCGCGGTGGTGCGACCCACCGACAACTATCTCGTGTTCCAGGTCACGGTCGACGGTGTGGCCATGCTCGGACACACGTTCACGTTTCCGCAGCCACAGACGCCGGTCGTGATCGAAATGGAGGAGACCGACCTCAATGCCCAGCGGATGGTCGCGCACCAGTTCTTCTTGCGCGTGCCTCCCGGGCCCCACACCGTCACGGTCAACGTCGCAGGCGGCAGCAACATCGTCGCACCGTTCTATCCGACCATCGAGGCGCCGGTGCTTACGTTGCACTATCGGTAGCGCGCCAGATGAACCGCGCGCGGAGACGTTCGGGGGACCTGGGTTGCGGATGGCGCCTCACTCGAACATCAGCCGCCGGATCTGCCTGAACGGCAGGTCGCCGTAGGTGAGCAGCTGGTCGTTGAACGCCTTCAGCGTGTAGTGCGGCCCCATGCGGCGCTTGTACTCCTCACGCAGCGCCACGATCATCAGTTCGCCGATGATCTCCCGCCCCGGGGGCGTGGCGAACTGCGTGTCGCGCTGCACCTCGATGAAGGCGTTCGACGGCTCCATCCCGATGTGATCGACGTAGGCCTGCACCGCCTCGTCGAAGGTCATCTCCCCCCTGGCCATCCTGAGCTTGGTGAGGATGCGCTGCACGCGCCACATGCGCATCTGGCGGCGCGCCATCTTCGTCTTCAGGCGCTCCATGTAAGGCAGCACGTCGTAGTAGCCCTCTTCCTCGAGCAGCCGCTCGAGGTAGAAGGACCACGCCTGCGAGAAGTAGGCGCTCTGGAAGAGCTGCCGCATCGGGCGCGTCACGTGCCGGGCCGCCGAGGCGCGCTGCGCGGTGTGCCCGAGCCACTCGTGGTAGGAGATCAGGTGCGTCCAGTACGGGTTGTAGCTGCGGAGGCGCGAGAGCCACTCGGCCTCGGTCAGCCACGGCTCCAGCGGGGTGAGGACGTAGTAGCCCGACAGGCGCCCGGCCACGGTGGGGCCGTACTGGGCGCCGCCGAACGACAGCGTGCGGCGCGCCATCGGCGTCGCGA
>JADLFL010000029.1 GCA_020845575.1 Acidobacteriota bacterium
AGTTTCCGTGATCAGATCGATCACGGCCCCATTGAAGCCGCTGTCCCACTCACGGCACGACCACGCGCACAGCGTTTCCGTGATCAGATCGATCACGGCCCCATTGAAGCAACCAGTACCGCACCACCACACTCGCGCAGCAGTTGTTTCCGTGATCAGATCGATCACGGCCCCATTGAAGCATCGCCGCCTCGTCCTTAAGGAGCACCGACTCCAGCCGGTTTCCGTGATCAGATCGATCACGGCCCCATTGAAGCGACCGCATCGACGCCGCGCTGAAGGGCGGCGCGTGATGTTTCCGTGATCAGATCGATCACGGCCCCATTGAAGCTTGTCACCGGCCTGCTTCGTGCTGTTGCCGCGAATCGTTTCCGTGATCAGATCGATCACGGCCCCATTGAAGCGTCGAGTGGATGCCCGAGTGGTGTCGAGCCAGTCACGAGGGTTTCCGTGATCAGATCGTTTGCGGGCGCCTTCACACCTGCGCGGTTGCACTCGGCGCCTTGTAGCTCCCTGGCACGGAGCGAAACGAGATCGCGAGCCTGTTCCAACCGTTGATCGCAATGATCGCGAGCGACAGGTTCACCATCTCGGCGTCGCTGAAATGGCGATGCACTCGCTCGTAGAGCTCGTCGGGGATGTCGCTATCGGCTATCAAAGTCAGCGCCTCGCTCCATTCGAGCGCAGCGCGCTCACGCTCGGACTAGAACGGAGTCTCGCGCCAGGCGCTGAGTCCGTAGAGCCGCTGCTCGGTCTCGCCGGCCGCGCGGGCGTCCTTGGTATGCATGTCGATGCAGTACGCGCAGCCGTTGATCTGCGACGCGCGCGTCTTGACGAGCTCCAGCAACGAGTGTTCGAGGCCGCAGCTGCGGACGTACTCTTCCATGCCGAGCATCGACTGGTACGCACCGCTGCCCGCGTGGCGATAATCGAGCCGTGGTGTCACGGTGAACCTCCTGACAGTCGTCATATTGCGCACGGGCACCGGCGCATCCGAGGAGCGCTACGCCGGCGTCGTTCGCGGCAAACCCTTCTTTGCGAAATCGAGGGCCAGCAGCCGTGCGGATTGGGTCTGGCTCGCGTTCCTGGATACCTCGTGAACACTCCCGGGAGGTTCGTGGAACATCTCGGCATGTCGAGCTGAGTGCCCTCCAGCTTGCCTGACGTGCCGTTGCCATACGCATCCCACTGCGACCGCGTCTCGCGATCGATCGACATCGTACCGGGTAAGGGCGGCAGATGTTGAGGACGGTTGCGCACGGTAGCCCCCCGCCAGGCAAGGTCTCCTACAATGGGGCGCGATGGCCATGTCTCGCTACGCTGCCCGCCGCGCCGCGTTCCGCACACTGCACGAAAGCGGGTGCTTCCTGATGCCGAATCCGTGGGATGCCGGGACCGCGCGGATGTTGGCGTCGCTCGGCTTCAAGGCGCGGGCCACGACCAGCTCCGGCTTCGCATGGTCGCAGGGCCAGCCCGACAACACGATGGGCGTGGACACGGTGCTGACGCACTGCCGCGCGATCGTAGAAGCGACCGAGCTTCCGGTCAACGCCGATTTCGAGGATGGTCACGCGCGCGATCTGGTTGATCTCGCCGACAACGTTCGACGATGCATCGACACCGGCGTGGCGGGTTTGTCAATCGAAGACTCTACCCGCGATCCAGTGCATCCGCTGTACGCCTTGGACGAAGCGGTGGCGCGCCTGCGCTCGGCGCGAGCGGCGATCGACGCGTCAGGCGAGGACGTGATGCTCGTCGGGCGCGCCGAATGCTTCCTTACCGGTCACCCCGACCCGCTGCAGGAGTCGCTGAGAAGACTGAAAGCCTACGCAGAGGCGGGCGCCGACTGTCTGTACGCGCCTGGTGTACGTTCGCTCAGCCAGATCGACGCGATCGTCAAAGCCGTCGCACCCAAACCCGTCAACGTGCTGATCGGATGGCCCGCGTCGTTCGCGGTGGATGAGTTGGCCGCGATCGGCGTGCGCCGCATCAGCGTCGGTGGTGCGCTCGCCGGAGCGGCGTGGGGCGGGGCCTTGCGCGCCGCCCGGGCACTGGCGCATGGGCGCTTCGACGGATTTGCCGACAACGCCACGCATCCCGAATTGAACGGGATGTTCAAGGCGTAGGAGAGCGGTACCCACCGCGCGAATCTGACAGCCGAGTTGGTCAACCTGAGCCGCGTATCGGACGAAACCAGCCTCCACGGCAGTCGACCAGTGCTGCGGCAGTCGTCGGCACCTCAACAGAGCGCCCACACTCGAGTAAACATCGTGTCCATATGGTCGACGTCGGTCTCCCAGGAGATTCTGGCCATCGCACGCCAGTACCAAGCGCTGCCAACACTCGACAACCGGGGCGCGGAAGACATTCTCGGGTGCAACGAGGACGGACTGCCACGATAGGCGCGAGGACGCCATCGCGTTCGACGGCGAACAAGCCGCGCTCGCTCGCCAGGGTTTCGCCACACTCGGCAAGGGTCGTCACCCAGCCGGACTCAATTTCGAGGATTGCGCCGTCCATGGCCTCGCCAAGGCCTCAGCAGAACGGATCTTGTTCAAGGGCGAGGATTTCTCAAAGGCGGACGCTCCCATCGTGAACCTCTCGTAAGCGTTCAACTACCTGCGACGCGTCGCTACAGCGCAGACCGCGTTGACGAGCACGGGATTCCTCGGCAGCGACGTCGACAACGAGCCTGCACGTGTCAGGTCGCGGACCGTCCCCACTCGTGGCAACTTCGCGCATCTTCGTGTGCAACCGAATTGCCGATGCCTACTTCAGGTACGTGTCGAACCAGTCCAGGTTGCTCTGCATCGTCACGACCTGGAGCTTCGGCTCTAGGATGCCATGAGGCTGGCGCGGGAGCACGAGCATGCGCGTCGGGACGCCCTGCCGCTTGAGCGCGGTGTAGAGCTCGTAGCCCTGGGCAATCGGCACGCGGATGTCGTTCTCGCCGTGCTGGACGAGCGTCGGCGTGCGCGCATGACTGATATTGAACATCGGCGAGTGCCTGGCGTAGACGGCCGGGTCGTTCCAGAACTCGGCCCCGAAGTAGTCGGGCACGAATGACGGGATGTCGGCGGTGCCGTTGAAGCTCATCAGGTTGGTGACCGGCGCACCGGACGACGCCGCCTTGAAGCGATTCGTCCTGGTGATGATCGTCGACGTCATGTAGCCACCGTAGCTCCATCCCATGACACCAAGGCGTGCGGGGTCGGCCACCCCCATCGCGATGACGCGATCGACGCCGGCCATCAGGTCGTCGTAGTCCTTCCCGCCCCAGTCCTTGATGTTGGCCTGCCGGAACTCGACGCCATAGCCCGATGACCCGCGCGGGTTCGGCCGCAGCACGGCATAGCCCCTGGCCATGAAGCTCGCCAGCGGATACGACCCGCGTCCGCCCACGAATGTGTGCTGGAACACACCTGCCGGTCCGCCGTGGACGTTCAGGATGAGCGGCACCTGCCGTCCCGCCTGGTAGCCGACCGGATAGTGCAGCAGCCCCTCGATCTTCCGGCCATCCGTGCTCGTCCACGTGACGACCTCGGTCCTGCCGATCGGCAGCGCCGCGTGCTCCGCATTGGCGGTCGACACCTGAACAGGCGTCGCTCCGGCACGACCTACGTAGACTTCAGGAGGACGATGGGACTGCTGGCGCACGAACGCGAAGGACGTCCCCGCCGTGTCGACGTGCAGTCCGCTGATGACCGCGTCGTCGGCCGCCTGCGTCTCACGGATCGTGCCTGTCGTGACGTCGGCTTCGTAGGAGGCCGTGCCGGTGCCTTTGGCTTCCGAGAAGTACACGCGAGTGCTGCCGGGTATCCAGCCGCCGATGTTCGGCTGGCCGTCTGGCGAGCGCGGCATGACGACCGGTGCTCCTCCGCCACTCGAGGGCCGGACGTGTATCCGGCTGCTCTGCGCCCAACGGGCCGGCAGGTCACTGACGGTCATCGCCACCCACGCGCCGTCTGGCGAGAAGAAGGGCGTATCCTCCGCGGCCTCGCTCGCCGCAAGCGGCGTCACGACTTTCGTGTCGAGATCGACGATCGACACATCGGACGTGGGCCAGAAGTCGGCGACGGGCGACTGCACGTGGGCAAAGGCGATGCGTCGGCCACTCGGTGCCCAGTCGAACGACGTGACGTGACGATCGATGGAGGTCACCTGCGTCACGACGCGCGTGCCATCGGTCCCCTTGTCGACGGGAGTCGTGTAGAGCCGCGCGAGCTTCACGTGCTCGTCGACCCACCGGAAGTCGTTGCGGCCCTTGTCGTTGGCTTCCTCGTCCTTGGACTTCGGATCGGTCATCGTGAACGCGATCGTGGCGCCGTCGGGCGACCACTCGAAGGCGTTGACCGCCGCTGTACCGTCGGTGAGCTGTTCCGCCTCGCCGCCGGCGAGCCTGATCACGTAGATCTGGTTGCGATTGTCCTTCCGGTTCGACGTGAAGGCGATCATCGACCCATCGGGCGACCATTTCGGATTGGTCGACGACGTGTCGCCGAAGGTCAACTGGCGGTTCTCGCGGCCGTCGGCCGTGGCCAGCCAGAGCTGCGTGACGAACTCGCTCCGGTCGGCGGTCATCACGGGCGCGTTGACCGCATAGACCACCCGCGCGCCGCCAGGCGACAGCCGCGGCGTGCTCACGACCTTGAGCGACACCTGCGTCTCAGGCGTCCACGTGGGCGTCGTGTCCGCGGCGAGCGCGGCGATCATCGCCACCGAGCAGCACGACGTCATCAGTACGGATCGGCGGACGGTCATACGGTCACTCCCTTTGGCGATTGCCGGACAACGCGTGCCGATTGCGGCATCGCGCCAATGGCAAGGGCGAAGCGCGCGCACACGAGCCTTGCCGGCGAAGATGCCGATGTACGCGACGCAGACACGCAGTCCGTGATCACGCGATGCGCAGGGACCGCCTGGCGATCAACGCCAGCAGCCCTCCGACGACAAGCATTGACGTCCCAGACTCAGGCACTGATGCCGGCGGAGGCGCCGGCGTGAAGTCATACGTGATCGTCATCCGGCCCCGTGCGGTGAGCGTGCCGTTGAACGTACCGGGCAGCAGCGCGCCTGCAAAGGACGGCGGCGAGGTCCGCAGAATCGGAACAACGATCAGCGGCACGCCGCCGACGGGCGCCACGAAGTCGTCCCGCTCGCCGGACGACAGCACCGGCGGCACGGCGGTCACGACGCCCAACGACGCGGACAGCGGCGAATGCGTGCTGGCGACGACAGCGAACCCGACGAGGTCGCTCGTGGCCGTGTACGAGAATTCATGCGTAATGCCGGCGGACGCCACGAGCGGCGTGTGTCCCGTTCCGCCGGGCGCCTCCCCCGTCACCATCACTTGCGGCACGGTCAGGAAGTCAGACGCCGGCCCATCGAAATCGAGCGACGTGCGGATGTTGTAGAGGTACGGGACAGGTATCGGCCCGCTGGGTGTCGGGATGAAGCTGGTCGGCAGGAACAGCTGCATCAAGAGCGAGGCATCGATGGTGACGTCCACCCGATCGAGCGTGCCGAGCGACGCGTCAAACCACTCGAAGAACAGCGCATCGGCCATACCGCTTCCGCTGACCGTCACCCTGGACGACAGCTCGAACGCGCGCACCTGCGTGATGATGTCGGCCGAGGCGATGGTCGGCATGCCGAGAACGGTGGCCAGGATCCACGCGCGCGCGGCGCGCAGCGACATTGTCCGCGGAGTCAGCTGGGGCATGACGCTGTATACGCCGATCGACGGCTGACTTCAAGGGACGGTTGCTGCCTCGCGATGGCATCAGGCCCGCACCACGACGAGCAGCGCGGCGGCGGATTCATCCCGCGGACTCTTCCGTCAACCAGTTGCGCCAGCATTCGGTCTGCTCGCCAAGTCCGCAGAGCAGATCGAACACCGGCGCGAATGGCTCCCCCGCACCGCCGTCACGGAGTGTCTCGGTGCCCCGCCACAACTCGTCCTGCAATACACCGAGCACCACATGCAGGTCCATCCTGATGCCGCGCTCCGCCTCCAGTCCCTTGTCGGGCGACGCCTGTTCGGGGGCGTCCCGGAGCAGGCGCTCGACGGCAACACGGCTGGCTGCGACGTGGCGCTCGACCGTCAGGATGCACGTCGAGAGCGCCGCCATGCTCGACCGCGCTCCACCGTCGTCGACGCACGTCGATGCGATGGCATCCAGTCGCTGACGTGCCAGGCGGAGGGGCGTCTCCATGCCGTCCATCCTGTCGAGTGTCGCTGCGACACGTGCCTCGACACGCGTCGATGCCATGAAGGGATTCATACCACGCGGGCCCACGTGTCTGCTGTTTCCGGGCCCACGCGGCCCTTTGACAACCTGACAGAAGGCCATGCGCGCCTCGCCGGGAGGAGACTGGGAGGTCACGCGCGACGGCTCGCGATTCCTGTTCGCCGCCGCGATCACCGGGCCGCTGCAGGCCGACCCGACGACGGCGGTACCGTGGGCCGACGTGCGGCGACGGCTTCTGAGCACCGGAATGACGCGAACCGTCGTGTTCCGATCACAGGCCGATGCGGAAGCGGAGTCGGCCCCTATTCGGGAGCCGACTCGTCAGGCCGACGAGACACTCAGGATACGACTCCGCTCCGCTCATGCATGGGCAGGGCTAGACTGGTCGGCATGAGCGGTTCGAACGCGACCACGCGAGGGCGACCGCGCCGGCATCTCGACGGACCGCCGCCCCGACCCACGCGTGACGAGCTGCTCGCCGCGGACGGGCTGCGCATCCCGGACCTCATTGCGCCGGGACTCGACGTGCTGTTTTGCGGTATCAATCCCGGACGCTACTCGGGCGCCACGGGGCTGCACTTCGCGCGACCCGGCAATCGCTTCTGGCGCGCGCTGCACGAAGGCGGCTTCACGCCGACGCTGTTACAGCCGTGGCACCAGCAGGCGATGCTCGACGCCGGCTTCGGGATCACCAACCTCGCAGGACGCACCACCGCCACGGCCGCCGACCTCGACGATGAGGAGCTGAGACGAGGGCGCATCGTCCTCGCACGCAAGGTGGCGCGCTACAAGCCGCGCGCCGTCGCGATCGTCGGCATCGGGGCGTACCGCGTGGCCTTCAATCGTCCACGCGCCGTCATCGGTCCACAGCCGGACCCCATCGGCACCGCCCTCGCGTGGCTCCTCCCGAGCCCCAGCGGTCTCAACGCCAATCACCAGGCCGCCGACCTCGCGGAGGCCTTTGCCGCACTGCGCTGCGCCATTCGCGGCCGCTCTGACTGGAGTCCGGCCGGCCCGGGAGACGCAGGGCCCTTCCTCACGTGACTGGCGGAAGGCGACTGGCCGTGTCACCAGTCGCGGCACCATCGCGAGACTCACATACACGGTCAAGGGACGGAGTGAGTGCGCGGGCACTCTTCTCGAAGGAGACGGCCGATGTCGACCGCTGCCGGACCACGTCCGCGGATGCGAATCCCCACGGTGCAAGGGCTCTGACCGACGGTCAGCGATGGTTGTGGGCCGCTGCTGGCGTGGTGTGCGTGGTGTGAGGGCGTTCGGGGCTGATCCCTCTTGCGATCAGCAGGACGCCGACGAGGGCGAGGGCGTAGGGGGCGGCGCGGCGGATGGAGTCCGGGACGCGCATCGCGATGGCCCCGCCGGCGATGCCGAGCGCGGCGAGGACGGGCGTGGTGCCGACAGCGAAGGCGGCCATGAACACGAGCGCGTCGCGCACGCTGCCCAGACCGGCCGCAGCAAGCAGCGCGGCGTACAGCAATCCGCACGGCAGGAGGCCGTTCAGCGCGCCGAAGAGGAGCGGTCCCTGCACGCGATGCGTACGCATCCACGCACCGATGCGGCCGAGCGCCACCGTCACCCGCGCCCCCACGCCGGCCGACCAGCCTCGCGACGACAGGATGCGCGCGGCCGCCAGCGCCTGCAGCACGAGCACCACGCCGGCGACGATCGCCATCGCGCGGCCGAGACCGAGGCGCGCCATGGCCCCACCGGCAAGGCCGGCGACGAGGCCCAGCGCGACATACGTCGACGCCCGCCCCGCGTGATAGAGCGCGACGTGGACAGCGAGCTGGCCCGCTGAGGGTTCCACGCCGTGGACCGGCGCGCGCCGCGGATTGGCGAGCCACACGAGCGGCCCGCACATCGCGCCGCAATGGCCGCTGCCGGCCAGACCCAACGCCAGGCCCGCCAGGACAATCGTCATGGAAGGCGCACGTGCCGCTCGACGTGATACTCGCGGTCGTCGACCGCCCACTGCATCTGCACGCGCCACGCCCCCGGCGCCAGGCCGTCGGTGGCGATCGCCTGGCTGCCGTCGGCCCCCGGCACCAGCGGGACATGGCGATCGGAAGCGGGGTTGTCGGCGCGATAGAGCGTGACGGTCCCGCGAACGAGCGTGGCCATCGACGCGGGGACGCGCACCACGATGTGTCCCTCCTCCACGCGCGCGCCTGCCTGCGCACCGAGCGCGTCGGCGTTGGCCACGGCCTGCATGTGCGCATCGTGCGACAGCGCACGCGCGTAGTAGTCCTCGCTCACGAGCGGCACGTCGCGCGAGACGGCATACGCCACGAACCCCACGGTGCTGAGCGCGAACGCGGTGTAGAAGATCGCGATCCCCACGCCCCAGTTGAATCGGAACGTCATGAGGTTCTCACTGCCCCGGTATCGACAGGAACGACGTGTCGACCGTGTCCACCAATTCGCCCCCCTGCGTCACTTCGATGCGCACGGGGGTGCTCGTGCCTGTCACGGCGCTGCCGGGCAGGCGCAGCAGGAAGCGGCTCTGCACGAGACCGAACGGCTGCACGTCGTGAATCGGGCCGAGCGGGGTGATGCTGCCGCCTTCGGGCGCCACCACGCGATACGTCAGCGTGAACGCACGGCTCGTCCTGTTGATCACCTGCACGTTGTAGAAGTTCGACACGTCGCCATGATCGAGCGTCGTCTGCAGCGTGCCAGGCTGGCGCAGGATCAACACGTCCATGTCAGGCCGACGGGCGATGAGCGTCACGGCGGCAACGAGCAGCACGAGCCACGCCGCCGCGTACGCCTTGACGCGCCACGTGAGCACCTGCCGCGTCCCCGTCCTGACCGCCTCCTCCGACGTGTAGCGGATCAGCCCTTCCGGCTTGCTCACGCGCCGCATCACATCGTCGCAGGCGTCGGCGCATGCCGTACACGCCACGCATTCGAGCTGGAGGCCGTTCCTGATGTCGATGCCCGTCGGACACACCGTGACGCACTGGCCGCAGTCGATGCAGTCGCCCGTCTCCGCCGCCTGCACGCCCTTGAGCAGGCGTCCGCGCGGCTCGCCGCGGCGCCTGTCGTACGTGATGGTGACGGTGTGCTCGTCCACGAGCGCCCCCATCACGCGGCCGTACGGGCAGGCCAGCGTACACGCCTGTTCGCGGAAACGCGCGAACACCGCGTAGAACACGAGGCTGAACACGAGGATCGTGAAGAGTCCGACGAGGTGCTCGCTCGGCGGGTCCGTCACGATCGTGTACAGCGTGTCTGCGCTGATGATGTAGGCGAGGAAGACGTTCGCGATGAGGAACGAGAGCGCGAAGAAGATCGCGTGCTTCAGTCCCTTGCGCCACCACGTGTCGAATGTGTACGGCGCCTTGTCGCGCCGTACCTGCTGCTGCGCCGACCCTTCGATCGCCCACTCGATCTTGCGGAACAGCATCTCGAGGAAGATCGTCTGCGGGCAGAGCCACCCGCACCACACGCGGCCGATCGCCGACGTCAGCAGCGCGATCGTCACGAACCCGGTGAGCACGCACAGCACGAGCAGGTAGAAATCCTGCGGCCAGAACACCACGCCGAAGACGATGAACTTCCGCTCGAGGATGTTGAGCAGCAGGAGCGGCTGCCCGTTCAGCTTCACGAGCGGCCCGAAGATCAGCAGCGCGAGCAGCAGGTAGCTGACGATCGTCCGGATCGAGTAGAACCGCCCCGACGGCTTGCGCGCGTAGATCCACTTCCGCCGCCCGTCGCGCTGGACGCTGGCCAGCTCGTTGCGGAACGTGTCGTGGTCCTCGTCGAACCCGTGCGCGTGCGACGTGCCGTGCTCGGTCGCCATCAGCTGGCCTGGTTGCAGGCCTTCTCGCGCTCGGGATTGGCGGCGCGCGGGTCTGCCGGATTGCTCCCCTGCTTCGACAGGATGTAGCTCACCACCTGCAACAGTTCCTCGTCGCTCATCTTGCTGCCGCTGCCGTAGGGCAGCATGCCGAGCGTGGGGAACCCTTCGGCGATGTTCTTCACGAGATCGGTCGGCGCGCAGCCATGAATCCACAGGTCGTCGGTGAGGTTCGGCCCGACCATCCCGCCCAGGTCCTTGCGATGGCACGCCTGGCACAGGTGATCGCCTTCGAAGATCGCCTGTCCCTTCGCGAGACTGTCGGCGTCGGTCAGGGGCACGAGATCGGCGCTCGGTCCGGCCGCCTTCGGGCGGGTCGCCGCGAGCGCCGCCGCCTCGTCGATCTCGGCCTGATACTCGGCGAGCATGCCAGGCTTGCCGACCAGCGGCGTGGGCAGCACGTGATAGTTGATGACATAGACGATCGAGAAGATGATGGTCAGGTAGAAACCATAGAGCCACCATCGCGGCAACGCGTTGTCGAACTCGCGGATGCCGTCGTATTCGTGCGCGAGCAGTTCGTCCTTGTGCTGACTCACAGCCGGGTTCCTCCGGGAGCATCGGTGTCGGTCGCGCCATCGGACGGCGCGTCGCTCTCCTCCAGCGGCAGACTCGCGTAGCGCGACAGGCGGCCGCGGTCGAGCCGCATCGTCCAGACCAGCATCACGGTGAAGATGGTCACGAAGATGACGAGCGACAGGATCGGGAACACCTCGATCCCCACGATCGTACGGAGCACTTCCTTGTACATCACCGGTCTCCTTCAGGTGCGGGGTCGAGACTGGCCTGCGCGGCTTCCGGCTTGCGCTTCGCGTCGGTCCCGAGGCGCTGGAGGTAGGCAATCATCGCCACGATCTCGCGATCGGCGGCCGTCTCCATGCCGGCACCAGCCAGGCGCGCCGCGATCTCCCCGGCCTGCGCCTGCATGTCGGCGCGGGCCTGTGTCTCGTACCCGTCGGGATACGGCACGCCGAGACGGCGCAGCGTGATGATCTTGCCCTCGATGTGCGAGTCGTCGAGACGCGTGTCGTACATCCACGGATAGCCCGGCATGATCGAACCCGGCGACGTCGAGCGCGGCTCCTTCATGTGCAGGAAGTGCCACGAGTCGGGATACTTGCCGCCCACGCGGTGCAGGTCCGGCCCCGTGCGCTTCGATCCCCACAGGAACGGGTGGTCGTAGACGAACTCGCCGGGCTTGCTGTAGTCGCCGTAGCGCTCCGTCTCGGCGCGCATCGGCCGGATCATCTGCGAGTGGCAGCCCACGCAGCCCTCGCGGATGTACAGGTCGCGGCCTTCGAGTTCGAGCGGCGTATACGGCGTGACGGCGGCAATCGTCGGCACGTTGGCGCGGATGAGCGCGGTCGGGATGTACTCCACCGCACCGCCGATGAACACGGCCAGGAAGGTGAGCACCGCGAACTGCGTGGGACGCCCTTCGAGCGCACGGTGCCATGCCGATCCTTCGGTGGGTCCGAGCGGGACGAGCGGCATCGCCTGCGTGGTCTCCTCCGGGATGAACGTACCCTGCCCGGCGGTCTTCCACAGGTTGTAGATGGCGATGAGCGCGCCGGTCAGGAAGATCGTGCCGCCGCCGATGCGGAGCCAGTACATCGGCAGGATCCGCACGACGGTCTCGAGGAAGTTGCCATACCGCAGCGAGCCGTCCGGCGTGAACTCCTGCCACATCAGCGACTGCGTGATACTGCCGATGTAGAGCGGAATCGCGTAGAACAGCATGCCGAGCGTCGCCAGCCAGAAGTGCGTGTTGGCGAGCTTCACCGAGTAGAGCCTGGTGCCGTAGATGCGCGGCACGATGTAGTACAGCATCGCGAACGTGAGGCCGCCGTTCCACCCGAGCGCACCCACGTGGACGTGCGCGATGACGTAGTCGGTGTAGTGCGTGATCGCGTTGACGTTCTTGAAGGACATCATCGGCCCCTCGAACGTCGCCATGCCGTAGGCGGTCACGCCGACGACGAGGAACTTGAGGACGGGATCCTCTCGCACGCGATCCCACGCGCCGCGCAGCGTCAGCAGGCCGTTGACCATGCCGCCCCACGACGGTGCGATGAGCATCACCGAGAAGACGGTGCCGAGCGTCTGCGCCCAGTCGGGCAACGCGGTGTACAGCAGGTGGTGCGGACCAGCCCAGATGTAGATGAAGATCAGCGCCCAGAAATGCACGATCGACAGCCGATACGAGAAGATCGGCCTGTTGGCGGCCTTCGGGATGAAGTAGTACATGATCCCGAGGAACGGCGTGGTGAGGAAGAACGCCACCGCGTTGTGGCCGTACCACCACTGCACGAGCGCGTCCTGCACGCCCGCGTAGAGCGAGTAGCTCTTGAGCAGACTCACCGGCAACCCGAGCGAGTTCACGACATGCAGCAGCGCCACGGTGATGAACGTGGCGAGGTAGAACCACACCGCCACGTACATGTGCCGCTCGCGGCGCTTGTACACCGTGCCGAGCATGTTCGCGCCGAAGGCCACCCACACGAGCGTGATGGCGATGTCGATCGGCCACTCCAGCTCCGCGTACTCCTTGCTCGTCGTGAACCCGAGCGGCAGGGTCACGGCCGCCGACACGATGATGAGCTGCCAGCCCCAGAAGTGGATCGCGCTCAACACGTCGCTGAACATGCGCGCCTTGCACAGCCGCTGCAGCGAGTAGTACACGCCGACGAAGATGGCGTTGCCCGCGAACGCGAAGATCACCGCGTTGGTGTGGAGCGGCCGGAGCCTGCCGAACGACAACTCCGGCAGGAAGTTCAGGAACTCCGGGCGCACCAGCTTGATCGCGACGATCAGGCCGACGAGGAACCCGACCACGCCCCACAGGGACGTGGCGACGATGAACTTGCGGACGATCGCGTTGTCATACGCGAAGGTCTCGGGCGACGGCCCGCTTCCGGGCGAGTGTTCGGCAGCATGCATGGAATCAGGACCCTTCACGGCTTCTGTCCAGAGGAACACCGGGCGGCTCGTCGAAAAGCACGCGGACGGCCGGTGACGTGGTGTCGTCGAACTGGCCGGTTCGCACGGCCCACACGAACGCAACCAGGAACCCGCCGGCCACGAGGACGCCGGCGGCGATGAGCAGGATGATCACGGACACGGCGTCGCCTCTCCGGGCACGCGCACCCGCATCAGGCCCACGCTGAGCCCGACGATGGTGAGCGAACTCACGGGCATGAGGATTGCCGTGGCCAGCGGCGTGAGATGTCCGGTGAGCGCGAACCCGATCCCGACGATGTTGTAGAGGATCGACACGGCGAAGCACAGGACGATCACCGCGCGCGCGCGGCGCGCGTACCGCAGCACCGCCGGCAGCAGCGTCAGCCGATCGCCGCGCATGACCACGTCGCACGCCGGCACGAGACACGCCGTCTCGTCAGACACCGCGACGCCGACATCGGCCGCGGCCAGCGCGCCGGCGTCGTTGAGGCCATCGCCCACCATCAGCACGCGACGCCCGTCGCGCTGACGCGCCTGCACGGACGCGAGCTTGTCCTCGGGGGACTGCCGGAACCGGACGCGCGCGCCGAAGACGTGCCGCCAGCGTGCAGCCTCCGCATCGGCATCGCCCGACAGCAGCCACGTCTCGTGCGCATCAGCCACGTCGCGCACCATCGTCGTCGCGCCGGGCCGTTCACGCGTGGCGAGCGTGAACCAGCCCACGTCTCCGCCCACGCTCACCCACGTGCGGTCGCGCTCAACAGGTAAGGATACGCCGACGAATCCACCGACGTAGTGCGCCGATCCGATCGCCACGCACGCATCGTCCACCGTGCCGCTGATGCCGGCGCCGGCCGATTCCACCACGTCGTGCACGACGCCCGTCGTCGGCTCGTCGCCCACGAGCGCGCGGCTCGCCGGATGGATGGACTCGGCGGCAAGCCTCCGGACACGCTCCCAGTCACCGGAGTCAAGGCCATGGCGCTGGACGACCGCCGCAGACTCCGCCGACGTGAGGGTGCCCGTCTTGTCGAAGACGACCGTGTCGATACGACTGAGGTCGAGGGCAACGGCCGGCTGCTTGAGGTAGACGCCCGCGATACCCAGACGCCCGAGCGCGGTGCCCAGCGTGATCGGCGCGGCGAGCGTCAGCGCACAGGGGCACGCGATGATGAGGACCGCCGTCGCCACCTGCGTGGCGGCGCCGACGTCGGGCAGCCAGGCCACGAATCCGATGGCCGCGAGCGCGACGGCGATCACCGTGAACCACCCGCCGAATCGGGCGGACACCTCGGTGAGCCAGTGCGGCTGCCTGTGGGCGAACACGGGGTTGTTCCACAACTCCGCGAGCCGGCTGTGCGACACGGGCCGCACCACTTCGACGCGAATGCCCTCCCCCACCACGCGCCCGCCCGCCGGCACCGCATCGCCCTTCGCGATGGCGACGGGCCGCTGCTCGCCCGTGACGAACGCGAGGTCGAGGCGTCCCGCCGCGTCGAGCATGCGCGCGTCGGCGGGTATCACCTCGCACGGACGCACCGCGATCACGTCGCCCGGCACCAGGGCCTCGATCCGCCGCATCACCGTCGTGGCCCCGGAGACGAGGCGGACAGACAACGGCAGGAAGGACCGGAGGGTGCGATCGAAGGCGATGCGGTCGAACGCGATCTGCTGGAACAGCCGGCCGATCAACAGGAAGAGCACCAGTCCGGCGAACGAGTCGAGGAAGCCCTCGCCCGTGCCCGTGGCGATGTCCCACACGCTGCGTCCCACCAGCGCCGAGAGACCGATCGCGATCGGCACGTCGAGCGTCACCGCGCGCATCCGGAGGGCGTGCCACGCAGACGTGAAGAAGTCCGACGCGCTGTAGACGAGCACCGGCACGGCCAGCAGCACGTTCAGCGCGTCGAAGAGCCGCTGGAAGACGGGCTCGAGCGGTGCGCCATTGGCGTACCGCGGGATGCTGAACAGCATCATGTTGCCGACGGCGAACGCGGCGATGCCGATCTTCAGGTACAGGGTTCGGCGCGCGGCAGGCATGCGGCCCGCCACGCGCTCGCCGTCCACGACGGGTTCGTAGCCGAGCGAGGCGAGGCGCTCCGCCACGGCACGAAGCGACGTCCGCTCCTGACGGAACGCGACGCGCACGGTGCGCCTGACGAGGTCGGCCTCGCTGCGGCCGATGCCCTCGTCGAAGCGCCAGAGCCGTTCGAGCAGCCACAGACAGGAGGCGCAGTGCAGCGCGGGCACCGAGAACGTCGCGTGCGCGAACGTCCCGTCGTGGGCATCGATGAAGCGTGCGGCGATGTCGGGATCGTCGAGCGGCGCGAATCGGTCGGCGGCGCGACGTGCAGTGGCGCGCTGCGAGAGGCCGGCGTCAGAGTCGCACGCGTAGAACTGCGTCAGGCCGTGCAGTTGCAGCAGGCTGTAGACGGACGCGCAGCCGTGGCAGCAGAAGTGGCCGTCAGCCGTGCTGACGGCGTCGTCCCCGCACGGGTCGCCACAATGGCGACACACCGCGGGCGCGGTGGCCGCGGCCGGGGTGCGATGCAGGGTCTGTGACGTCGCGCGAGACAATGCGAGAAGCTGTCGTTCGCCGTCGAACGATCATGTCGGACAAGGCAACTTCCGGGCCAGTCTTCACGGCACACGCCGGTCGGAGACGGGTCCCGCCGCTCCTCGACACACGCGCAACCGGACACGGAATATTCCCCGCCCGCGGGGGAATCTTCCTCCAACGACCGGCAATAGGCAACCCATGGCAGCGGCACCAGACGATGGAACGCAGGGGCACCCGCGGGAGGTGCCCCTGCGTGTTGCGGGAGGGCTACTGCAGCTTCGTGGCGAGCGCGTTGGTGCCGGCGGCCCATTTGACGCCGGCCGCGTCGGAGTACATCGCGCGCTCCACGACGATCTGTGCGGGTGCGCCGCCGAGGCTCTCGACGATCATCCCGAACTGCTTCCCACGCGTCTCGGGGAAGTGCGCCGATGGTGCGATGTTGAAGCGCGTGTTGGCGGCCACGTCGAAGTCGCGCGACAGCGGCGCCGTGCCGTCCTCGAAGAGGACCGTCGCGCGGATCACGCCCGCAAAGGGTGACGTGTTGGCGATGAGCACATAGGTCTCCGCCTTGCGCGGACCGCCCACTTCTCCTTCGGCCAGCGCCCAGCGTGTGCCCGTGGATGTCTCACCAGGGCTGTTGTGCGCCTCCTGCCAGGTGTTGGACGTGGGCCCCGGCCACCACATCGACCGCTCGACGATGATCGGCACGTCGTTGAGGGACGTGATGCGCGTGGACACCGCGGCGTCGGCCAGCGCCGCGTCCTCCCTGTCGACCCAGATGTTGAAGCGGCTGTTGCCGGCCACACGATAGGTCTTGGTGATCACCTGTCCGGTCTCGAGCAGGAAGTCGGCCTGGATGTCCGCGGCGTCGGCCTGCGGGTTCGCCACGAGGATGAACAGATCGAAATAGTTGCCGGTCGCGCCCTCGGCGAGGAACCACTGCGTCGACGGTGCCGTGACGCCCGCGCTCTCGTGACCGGCCCCGAGGGGCTTGCCCGGCTGATCGAGGTACATCGCGCGCTCGGCGATGATCGGGACGCCGTTGGTGGACTCGACGATGGCCGAGAGCTCCGCTTTCGCGAGCGTGGCCAGCGCCGGCTTGGTGCGGCCCTCGCTGTTCACCCAGATGTTGAAGCGGCTCTCCGCGTTCACCGTGTAGTACTCGACGAGCGGCGCGCCCGTCGGCAACAGATAGGTGACCTTGACCTGCGCGGGCTGCGCGTTGGGGTTCTGAATCAGGTAGAAGAGGTTGAACGTCCCGATCGTCGCCCCTTCCGCGAAGTACCAGCGCGTCGCCGTGCGCGTGAGGATGCCACGCTCGGCGTGACTGCCGTACGCACCGTCGCCCCACGTCATCGTGCGATCGGCCACCACCGGCACGTCGGCTTCGATGAGCGTGGAGAACTCCGCCGCTTCCAGGCCGGGCACCTGCGCGACGTCGATCGTCGTCCGGCTCAGCGCGGGGAGCACACGATAGTCACGAATCGTCACGCCATCGTTGCGCTGGAACCGCGTGAGGACGAGGGCGGGCTGCGCCGACGGATTGGCGATGGCCAGACGCGTGGTGAAGAACGCGCCCGTCGCGCCCTCGGCGAGATAGGTGATCACGAAGCCGCGCGGATGCGTGCCGTCCTGCATTTCCTGGACGTTCGTGCGTCCGTCCCCGTCGGGATCGTCGTTGGGTCCAGAGCCTGGTCCGCCGAAAGGATCCAGCCCGTATTTCATCTCGAAGTCGTTGGGCAGTCCATCGCCGTCGGCATCACCGGATGGCTCCAGCGTCGGCAGGCTCACGTTGGCCGACGCGGTGTTGTTGGCCGCCACGGGATCGAGCACGGCAGCGGCAACCGTCGCCGTGTTGGTGATCTGCTGGCCCGGCGTCGTGGCCAGCACCTTCGCCACGATCTGGATCGTGGCCGTGGCGCCGGGCGCGAGCTGCGCGAACGACACGGTGCGGTTGTTGCCGGTGCCTCCGCAGATGCCGCCGAGGTTCGACGTGCATCCGACGAACGCGAGACCGGCCGGCAGGTTGTCGGTGACGACCACGCCCGACGCCGGATCGGGACTCGGGTTGACCACCTGCAGCGTGAACGTGACGTTCTGGTTGGGCAAGCGGACCGCGGCATCGGCGTGCTTGGTGATCGACAGGTCGACGGCGTATCCGAGCTTCTGCAGTACCGCGTCACGGTCGCCGCCACCATACGTCGTCTGGAACGGGTTCACGCGGCGGAAGGCGTCGAGCCTCACCGGGTTGCTCTCCGAATACCAGGTCGCGTCGTTGGTGGTGCCGCCGAGATACGTCTCGCCCGCGGCGTTGACGGCGATCGCGTAGAGCGCCTGGCCGTTCGTGTTGGATCCGAGATAGCTCGAGAACACGAACGCCGTGCCTGCGGCGTTGAGGATCTGCACGTAGGGCGGCTGCTGCCTGATGGTGGTCTGCACGGCGCCGATCATCGGCAGGTCCGTCGAACGTGTGGAACCCGTCACGTGTACGCGACCCTGGGTGTCGACGGCGAGGTCCTGCACGTCGTCGTAGTTGTTGCCGCCCGTGAAGGTGGCATACACGCGCGAGTCCGCGCCTGTCCTGGTGAGATCGAGCTTGATCACGAAGCCGTCCCACGGCTCCTGCCCGAAACCCACGGGCGCGTTCACGGTGCGCGCCGCGCCGGCCGTCACGGGGAAGTCGGTGTACGAACGCGTCTCGCCACCCACGTATACGAACCCGGCGGCGTCGATGTCGAGGGCGTACACGTGATCCGTACTGGTGCCGGAGATGTAGGTCGAGTACAGCAGACCGGCGGTGCCGGCCACGTTGGTGTCGATCTGGCTCACGAAACCGTCGACGCTGTTGCCGAGCCGCGCCGCGAAGCCGTTCTTCACGGGGACGTCGCCAGTGACGGTGTCACTGCCGAACGTCACCTTGCCGTTGCCGTTGGCGACGATGTCGCCGCGGTTGGTCATGTCGCCCTGGCTGCCGCCGAAGTACGTGGAGTACAGCAGCGCGCCGGCCGGCGAGTACCGCTGCACGAACACGTCGTCGCTTCCCCAGCGCGTGGTGCGATACGCGTTGGCCGTCGTCACGAAGCCGTGCGTCGTGGTGTCCGACGCCGTCTTGCCGATCACGTAGATGTTGCCCTGCGCGTCGACGTCCACGCCCGTCGCCGCTTCGCGATGCGTGCCACCGATGAACGTCGCGTAGCCGAGCGACCCGTCGGCTTCGAGACGCGCGAGAAAGGCGTCAGGCTGCGGGCTGGTCGCGTCGTAGGCATATGTGCCGTCGGCGGCGTCGGGCGTCACCGGAAAGTCGGCGGACGCCGTGTCGCCGACGATGAAGACGCGGCCCTGTGCGTCGACCTCCAGCGCGCCAGGTGTGTAGGACCAGCTCGCCTCGTGGCCGCTGCCGCCGAGCAACGTCGAGTACACGAGAGCGGTGCCGGCGGGATTGAACTTCGAGACGAAGTAGTCGGTCGGATAGAGACCGCCATTGCTCGGCGTGCCCGCGCGCTGCGGCTGGTGGGCGCCGGGCGTGGTCGGGAAACCGGCCTTGTCGGCGCTGTAGCCGAGCACGTAGATGAAGCCGTTGGCGTCCACCTTCATCGCGAGGATGACTTCCTCGCTCGCACCGCCGAACCATGTCGAGTACACGAGCACGGGATCGATGACCAGAGGCAGCGACTCGTCATACGCGCCCACGGTGAAGCCGACACGACGTGAGGCGGCATCCCAGGTGAAGGCGCTCTCGACAGGTGTGCGAACGCCGGCGCGCTCCTGGTACGCGATTGGCGCGCGCTGGCGGAGTTCGCGATCGCCGACGTGCACGAGCAGGTCGCCCGTCCCTGCGTCGATGGTCACGCTGTCGGCACCGTCGACGATCATGCCGGCGTCGCCGGGATTGGCGCCCGGGGCGATGATGAAGTCGTACTCGAGCTGCTGCTGATTGCCGTAGTACACGACGTCGATGCCGGGCTTCACCTGCGACGCCACCACGCGGCCATACGTGCGGATGTCGCGCCGCCACGGCCCGCGCCCGCCAAGATAGCGATGCACGACGCCGGCCTGGACATCGTCACCGGCGAGCGACGCCGCGCCCGTGGCGCCGTCGACGGTGAACGTGACGTCTGCCGATCGGCCGTCGTGACCCGCCAGCGCGAGCGTGGCGCCTGCCGGTGTCACGGCGACGGTGTAGCCCTGACCGCGCGCCAGGAACGACGACGTGCCCGCGTCGGGGTGCGCTTCGAAGTGCATGGGTACGGCGCCGAATCCCGCCGCCGTGCGCGACGACACGGGCTCGGTGGCTGCCGGAGTGAGTGGACGATCGCCCGCCGCGAAGACGATGTGCGCCGAACGCACGGGCGTCAGTGCCGTGGCGGCCAGCAGCGACGCGACGAGCGCCGAGCCGGTACGGATGAAGGATGAATACGTGCTGTGCATGAATGCTCCCGAGATGCCGAGGGACGTACCCGCGGTGTTCGTCGGAGTCGCCACGCCAGTGGGTATGAGTCGAACGACTGGCGCGGTCCCGCGTATGAACCGGCCTCGTAGACGGACGCAAACAGCGCGAAGTTCAGAGGAAAATTTGCGATCCGACGTGTTCGGTCGACACGTGATCGACGTTGGTCGGCGCAGCGAGGCAGGGCGTGGTTCCCACCGCGCGAAACGTGACAGCCGGTATACTGCGCGACGTCCCATGCGCAGTGCACCGTCGCCCGTCTCCGGACTGCCCCCGATGGCCGGACTCTGCTCCGTCGAGCAGGCGACGGCGCCGGGCCTGAGCGTCGACGTCACCGTCGACCGCCTCAAGCGCATCCACGCCGTGGCGCGAACCGCGCACGGCGTGCTCGTGGCGCGCATCACCAGCGAGCCGCAGTACGAGCTGAAGATGCTCTACAGCCACCACGCGTGGCTGCTCGCCGAACTCGTGACGGCGATCCGCCGGCGCGTCGGCGAGATGCGCGAGCCGCCGCTCGGCCTCGAGGATCCGCCACCGTCGGCGCTGCAATTGGCGCTGGACGAACTGGCCGCGGCCCCCGACGCCACGCACCTCTGTGCTGCGCTCTACACCGTACTGCTGCCGGCCGTCGACGATGCCTGCGCGACGCTGCTGGCGAGCGCCCACCCGCTGGCCGATGCGCCGACGCGCCACCTGCTCCGCCATGCGCGACTGGATCTCGCGGACGTGCTGGCGTCCGGCATCAGGGCCGCCACGGCGCTCGCCGCGATCGAGGAACCCTCCTCGCCCTGGCTCGACGAACTCCGCGCGGCGCTCGAGGCATCCGGCGGGCTCGACGGCACGATCGCGCATCCACCCGAGTGTCCGTCGCCGCGGTTCTCGCAGACGCCACGTCCGTTCGATCCGCTGCCGCGGCGCGACGCGCGGTTCGCCGATCCGTACAACATGGGCGTGAACGCGGAAGCGTTCATCTACGAATCGTCGTTCCCTGCCGGACCCAAGCTGCTGATGCTCGCCTACAAGCGGCTCCGCGAAATCGACGTCCCCGAGATGATGGCCAGCATCATCGTCGAGACGACGGGCAAGCCGTGGGCGTACGTCCACGACATGACGCGGCAACTGTGGGACGAGGCGCGCCACGCGATGATGGGCGAGGCGCTGTTTGCGGAACTCGGCGTGGACTGGCCATCGCACGTGCGCGTGAACTTCACGTGGTCGCTCGGGTTGAACACGCAGCTCGACGCCCTCGATCGCCACGCGGTGCTGTACTTCATAGAGCAGGGCCTGATGCCGCGCCACGGCAAGCGCTACGAGTGGGAGGTCGCGCAGGCGGCGGGCTCGGCGCTGGCGATCACGTTCCAGGACTACGACTGGGCCGACGAAGTCCTCCACGCGCGCATCGGCAAGCAGTGGTACGTTTCGGCGATGCCGAGTCAGGCCAAGGCGCTCGAGGCCGGAGACCGCGCGTGGTCGCGCGTGCTCATGGACTGGACCGCGTGGCAGCGCGACGGGCTCACGCAGCACGAGAACTGGTGGCCGGCGCTCTACGAGGATGCCTGCCGCCGCCTTGGCTGGACGCACGATCCGCGCGTGGCCAGCTTCGCGACGTCGTACGCGGACCAACGCGCCGACCTCAGGTCGGTGAGCCAATCAGGATAGGAACAGCGATGCGTGAAGCCCTGGCCGAGTTCTTCGGCACGACCATCCTCCTCACCTTCGGCCTCGGCGTCGTCGCGCAGACGGTCCTCAGCAGCGGGGGCGCGGGCAGTCCGCTCTCGATCCATCTGTGCTGGGGCATCGCCGTCATCCTCGGCGTCTATGCGTCGGCGGGCGTGAGCGGGGGGCACCTCAATCCGGCCGTCACGCTGGCGCTGGCGCTGCGACGCGGGTTTCCGTGGAACCGCGTGGGTCCGTACGTGATCGCACAGGTGCTCGGCGCGTTCGCGGGCGCCACGATCGTGTACCTCACGTATCACGAGGCATTCGCGGCCTTCGACGGCGGCGTGCGCCAGATCGCCGGCGCACAGGGCACGGCCGGCATCTTCGCGACATACCCCGCCGCGTATCTCTCCACGTTCGGCGGCTTCATCGATCAGGTCGTCGGCACCGCACTGCTGGTGGCCGCCGTCTTCGCGCTCACCGACTCACAGAACGCGCCGCCGCAGGCAGGCCTCGTGCCCGTGCTCGTCGGCGTCACGGTGATGGGCATCGGCATGGCCTTCGGCGTCAACGCGGGCTACGCCATCAACCCCGCGCGCGATTTCGGCCCACGCCTGTTCACGGCCCTCGCCGGCTGGGGCCCCGGAGTCTTCACCGCCGCGAACAGCTACTTCTGGGTCCCCATCATCGCCCCCTGCGTCGGCGCGGTCCTCGGCGGCACCTTGTACGACCTGTGCATCACCCAGCGCCGTCAGGCATGACGCCGTCCCGAGCCGCAAGCCCTCAGCCCTGAGCCCCCACATGTCCGTCATCCTCGCTCTCGATCAAGGCACCACATCAAGTCGCGCGATCGTGTTCGGCCGCGATGGCCGCGTCATCGCGCAGGCACAGCAGGAGTTCCCGCAGATCTTCCCCGGACCCGCGCTCGTCGAGCACGACCCGGAGGCGATCTGGTCGTCGCAGATCGCCGTCGCCAGGGAGGCGATCGCGAAGGCCGGCCTCACCTCTTCCGACGTTGCCGCCATCGGCATCGCCAATCAGCGCGAGACGACGGTGCTGTGGGAGAAGGCGACGGGCAAGCCCGTGGCCAACGCCATCGTGTGGCAGAGCCGCGTGAGCGCGGGCATCTGCGACAGGCTCAAGGCGCAGGGACACGAAGCCACGATTCGCGCGAAGACGGGACTCGTGGTCGATGCCTACTTCTCGGGCACGAAAGTGAAGCACCTGCTCGACACGCACGAAGGACTGCGCGCGCGGGCGGGCCGCGGCGAGGTCCTGTTCGGCACGATCGAGACGTTCCTGCTGTGGCGCCTGTCGGGCGGTACGCTCCATGTGACGGATGTGAGCAACGCGTCGCGCACGCTGATGTTCAACATCCACACGCTCGACTGGGACGATGAGCTGCTGGCGCTGCTCGACGTGCCGCGCGAGATGCTGCCGGAGATCCGCAGCAACAGCGAGGTGTACGGCGAGACGACGGCGGACCTGTTCGGCACGTCGATTCCCCTGGCCGGTGCCGTGGGCGATCAGCAGGCGGCGCTGTTCGGCCAGGCCTGCTTCGAGCCGGGCAGCGCGAAGAACACGTACGGGACGGGCTGCTTCCTGCTGATGAACACCGGGTCGACACCAGCGCCGTCGCAGAACGGCCTGCTCACGACCGTCGGCTGGAAGCGCGGACGCGAGGTGACGTACGCGCTCGAAGGCGCGGTGTTCATCGCCGGCGCCGTCGTCCAGTGGTTGCGCGACGGCCTGAAGCTGATTCCGACGTCGGCCGACGTCGAGCGATTGATGCTGGAGTCGAAGGACTCCGACGGCGTGTTGCTCGTGCCCGCGTTCGTCGGGCTCGGAGCGCCGTATTGGGATCAATACGCACGCGGCCTCATCATCGGCCTCACGCGCAACACCACGGCATCGCACCTCGCGCGCGCCGCAGTGGAATCGATGGCGTATCAGACGCGCGACGTGCTCGACGCGATGCAGCAGGATTCAGGCATCACGCTCTCGAGCCTCAAGGTCGACGGCGGAGCCACGGCCAACGCGCACCTGCTGCACTTCCAGGCGGATCTGCTCGGCGTCCCCGTGCGCCGCCCCGCCGTCGGCGAGACGACGGCCCTCGGAGCCGCCTACCTCGCCGGCCTTGCCGTCGGCTACTGGAACGACCTCGAGGACGTCAGACAGAACTGGGCCCTCGACCGCGAGTTCGCGCCGAGCCTCGATCAGGCCGAACGCGATCGTCTGTACGCCCGCTGGAAGCGCGCCGTCGAGCGTTCGAGGGATTGGGAGAAGTAGGGAACGGCAACCGGCAACGGGCAACCGGCACCCGGTCGCCAACATTGAGGCGTATGGCCATCGCCCCAACCGAAGATCGGTCGCCGGTCGCCTGTTGCCGGGTTGCCGGGTTGCTGGTTGCCGGTTGCCGGTTGCCGGTTGCCGGTTGCCGGCTATGATGGTTCCCCATCATGACTGCGCTCCTGTGGCGGGCACGGAGGCGGGAGGCTGGTCGCCGGGTGGCGGTCGGGCTCGTGCTGCTGGCCGCCGCTGGCGTGGGCCTCGGCGACGATGTGCGCAGCGAGCCGGAGGCGCGACTCGGCGCCAGACAGGTGCGGCTCGATCTGCCGCATCTCGGGACCACGGCCGTCGAGATCCCGCGCACGACGCCAACGGGTGTCGTGCTGCTCATGCACAAGGGCGCCTCGACAGCCGAACGTGCCGCGCTGGGTCAGGCCATCCCCGGCCACGTCCTGCTCGTCGATGTCGATGTGGCGCGATTCGAAGGGTCGGGCACCGGGCACGGGGCATCGGGCACCGGGGGACCACCGGCAACCGGCACCCGGCAACCGGCAACCGGGGCGGACTGCGCGACGGCGGCGGATCGGCTCGAGGACATCTCGCGGCGGGCGCAGCGCGACGCAGGGCTCACCCGCTATCACCGCCCTGTCATCGTCGCCACCGCCAGCGCGTTGCCTGTCGCGGCGACGGCGATCGCGAGCACCGTCGAGACCGCGCTTCCCGCGGCGATCGCTATCGGGGCGTCGATCGGTGATCTCGACATGGCGTGCGCGAACGCGTCGTCTCGAACCACGCGCACACCGTCGCGATGGAGCCACGCCGCGTCGCCCCTCGCGTTGCGCGCGCCCCTCGAGCAGGCGCTGGCGCGTGCGGCAGCGGGTCCCGATCTCGATGGCTCTCCCGTGAGCCGCTGGCTCCAGCACTTCGAACTGCCGCTCACTGCCGCATGGTCGTCGCACCCACGGAGCATGCTGGTCCTGCTCTCGCCCGCGCGCGGGTGGCGTGAGCCCGAGGACGCCCTCGCGCAGCGGCTGGCCGCCGCGGGGATCCACGTCGTGGGTATCGACGCGTTGCAGTCGTTCTGGCAGCGCCGCTCCCCGAGCGACGTCGCGTTCGAATTGCGACGCCTGACCGATGCCGTTGCGGCGACGGGGTTGCCCGTGTATCTCGGCGGCCGCGAGTTCGGCGCCGAGACGATGGCGGTGGTCGGCGAGATGATGGCGCCCGATCGCCGCGTGGCCGGCATCGTGCTGGTCGACCCGGGACCGACGGCCTTCTTCGAAGTCGAGCCGCCGGCGCTGGCGCTTCGTCCCATGAGCCCGCGCGACTGGTCGACACGCGCAGCCGTCACGCGTCTCAATCGTCCGACGCTCTGCGTCACGCACCAGCCCACATCGTCTGCGGCGCTCCTGTGCGGATCGCTGTCGGGCCGTGGTCAGGCCACGCTCGCCCGCACCGCCAACACCACACCCGCTCTCGCCAAAGCCATCGCGCGCTTCGTCCTCGGCACGGGCTAGCGTTCACGATTGCGGGCGGTCAACCGCGCGCGCCGAGGAACGCGAGGGTGTCGGGACCTCGGGCTTCGGCGGGCAGCGCGAGCACGGGGACCGGCGATTCGCAGAGGACACGATAGGCCACACTGCCGACGCGCGTCGCGCCGATCAGCCCCGTGACGCCCCGCAGGCCCATCACGATCAGGTCGACATCCTCCCGCGTGGCAACGTCGGCGATGCGGTCCGCCACCGCTCCTTCGGCGAGTTCCAGCGTGGGCTCCGGCGTACCGCCGAGCGCCTCACCGAGCGCATCGAGGGCGGCACGTGCGGCGTCCATCGCCGTCGCGTGCGCGCCATCGGACTGGCTGGCGAGTCGATCGGCGATGGGCGCCCTGAGCACGCTCCACCGTCCGGCGTCGACGGCCGGCACCACGTGCAGCAGTCGCAGCCGCGCCTGACTGGCGCGCGCCACGCGATCCGCGAGCCGCGCATCGTCCAGCGCATGATCGTGGAAGTCGACGGGCGCGAGTACTTCGCGCAGCGCGCCGATCGTGCGCATCGGACCGCCTTCCACCGACGGCGGCACGACGAGCAGCGGACGCGTCGTGCTTCGCAGGATGCGCTCCGCCGTCGATCCGAACATGAACTTGCTGACGCCGCTGGCGCCGCGCGTCGACACGACGACCAGCGGCGCGTCGACGGCGTCAGCCGTCTCCAGCACGCCTCTGGCCGGATCGCCGACGAGCGCGCGCAGCTCGTGCCGCGCTCGGGTGCCGGCGCCGAGCGCTTCCTCGACGAAGGCCGCGAGCGCCTCGCGCAGCACGGCCACCGGTGGATTGCCCGACTGCACGTGTTCGGCGGCAGCCAGCAGCGGATCGCCGACGGTGACGACCGTCAGCGGTTGCCGGAACGTTGTCGCGATGCGGTCGGCCTGCACCAGTGCCAGGGCCGACGCGCGTGAGAAATCGACGGCGCAGAGAATCGCCATGACGGCCAGCGTCCTCGATCACGCGCGCATCGTCAAGCGTGAGCGAGGAGTTCCCGCAACTGCGACCACCGGCGCCGCATCCCGACGCCGCGTACGGCAATCGCCAGCGCGCGCATCTGGCCGACGAGCACGACCAGCCGCTTGCCCCTCGTGACGCCCGTGTAGAGCAGATGACGCTGCAGCATCGGGTAGTGCTGCGTCGTGACGGGAATGACAACGGCGGGATACTCGGAGCCCTGCGCCTTGTGCACGGTGGTGGCGTACGCGAGCACGAGCCTGTCGAGATCGCCGAAGTCGAACACCACGGCGCGCCCGTCGAACGCCACCGTCATGTGCTCCTCGTCGGCGTCGATCGCCTGCACTACGCCGAGGTCGCCGTTGTAGACGTCCTTGTCGTAGTCGTTCTCGATCTGCATCACCTTGTCGCCGACGGCAAGGCGTTGCCCATGGCGCTCGATGGCCGGCGCCCCATGCGGGTTGAGCAGGCGCTGCAGCGACTGGTTCAACGCCTGCGCGCCCACGCCGCCCCTGTTCATGGGGCACAGCACCTGCACGTCACGGACCGCGTCGAGATGGAATCGCTGCGGGATGCGCTCGGACACGACCTGCAGCAGCAACTGGAGCGCGCGCTCCGGATTGTCGGCGTCGACGAAGAAGCAGTCCCCGTCCACACCCGTGTCGAACACGGGCATCTCACCGGCGTTGATGGCGTGCGCGGCGACCACGATGCGGCTGCCGGCAGACTGCCTGTGGATCTCCGTGAGTCGTGCGACGGGAATGCGTCCCGACGCGATCACGTCGGCCAGGACCTGTCCCGGGCCGACCGACGGCAACTGATCCGCGTCGCCGACGAGCAGCAGGCCCATCGATGGCGGCATCGCCTGGAGGAGGTGCGCCATCAGCATCACGTCCACCATCGACGACTCGTCGACAACGAGGAGGTCGCCTTCGAGCGGATGTCCGGGACGTCGGCGGAACCTGCCGTCCTGCGGGTTGATCTCGAGCAGGCGATGGATCGTGCGCGCGTCGAGGCCCGTCGCCTCGGCCATGCGGCGCGCCGCGCGCCCCGTTGGCGCGGCGAGCAGCGGACGCACGCCCTTGGCCATCAGGATGCCGAGGATGGCGCGCAGCACCGTGGTCTTGCCCACGCCAGTGCCACCTGTCAGGACTAGCACGCCAGTGTCGAGAGCCTGCGTGACGGCCACGCGCTGGCTCGGCGACAACGACAGCGTGAGCCGCTCCTGGACCCATGGCAGCGCGCGCGCGACGTCGATCGCCGGCCAGGGGCGCGCGCTGTCGGCACGCGCGGCCAGTCGGGACGCCACCACGCGTTCGGCGGCGTCCAGCGTCACCAGCGCGTATACCGGCTCACCCTCGATCGCCGCCGCCACCATCGTCTTGCCGTCGATCTCTTCGGCGATCGCCTCGTCGATGAGCGAGGCGGACAACTCGACGAGCGCGGCGGTGCGCTCGCGCAGTTCGCGAGCGGGTAGCGCGCAATGCCCCTGTTCGACGGCCGCGGCGAGCACGTGCTGCAGCGCGCCGCGACGTCGCACCATCGCGTCGGCCGGCACGCCGATCTGGCGTGCGATGCGATCGGCGGTGAGGAAGCCCACGCCGCGAATGTCGCGTGCGAGACGATACGGATCCTCGGTGAGGACCTTCACGGCGTCGGCACCGTAGGTGCGATGGATCCGGACCGCACGGCTCGTGCTCACGCCATGCGTGTGCAGGAAGACCATGATCTCGCGCACCGCGCGCTGTCCCTGCCAGTTGTCGACGATCCGACGGGCACGCACGCGGCCGATGCCCGGGATGTCGAGCAGGCGGTCGGGGTCGCTGTCGATCACGTCGAAGACGCCGGTGCCGAACGCTTCGACGAGCTGCCGCGCGAGATGCGGGCCGATGCCCTTGATGAGGCCAGACCCGAGGTAACGCTCGATGCCTTCAGGGGAATCGGGAGGCGACACGCGGATCCACGTGGCCTTGAACTGCTGGCCGTGGACGCGGTCGAACACCCACGCACCCGTCGCGTGGATGTGCTCCCCTACCGCGACCTGCGCGACGTGCCCGACGAGGGCGACGGGTTCATGACGCCCGCGTGCCTCCACGCGCAGCACGCAGAAGCCGCGATCGGGGTCGTGGTACGTGACGCGGGCAACGTGTCCCGACAGGTACTCGGCACCACGTTCGTCGCCCGCGAGGGGCAACGCCGGAGGACCCGTCTTCACCCCTGCGGCACCGCCACGACGGTCCCGCGACGCGCGGCTTCAGCAAGCGCGACGAGCACGTCCGTGTTGTCGAGGCTGTCCTCCAGCGTCACGAGCGGAGCGCGACCGGTCCGCGCGGCCTCGCGCACATCGTCCACCTCGCCCTGATAGAGCACGGGGCCTTCGACGGTGATCGTGGACGTCCCCGCCGCCGTGATCACCTCGATGGTCTCCACAGCGTCAGGCTTGAACGGATGCCTGATCAACAGCCGCCCTTCGCTGCCGATGATCTCGACCTCCGTCCTGAACGGCGACTCGAAGCTGCTGTGGACCTGCGCGACGATGGCGTCCGGAAAGACGATCTGCCCGAAGAACGTGAGGTCGACGTTCGCAGGCGACCATCTGGCGGACGCCGACACCGACAGGGGACGCGCGCCGACGATGGTGCGCGCGAACGAGATGGGATAGCAGCCGACGTCCCACAGACTCCCGCCGCCGTGGTCGGGGTTCAGCCGCGTGTCGTGCTCGCGGTCCAGCACGTACGTGAACATGCCGCGCACGCCCTGCAGGCGTCCGATCGTGCCGTCGTGCGCGAGTTGGCACGCGCGTGCCACGAGCGGATGATGCCGATACATGTACGCCTCGGCAATCACCACGCCGTGCTCACGCGCGGCCGCCTGCAGCGTGCGCACGCCCGAGCTCTCGAGCGCGATCGGCTTCTCCACCAGCACGTGCTTGCCGGCCGCAGCGGCCTTCGCGGCCCATTCGACGTGGAACGCGTGTGGTACCGGAATGTAGACGGCGTCGATGTCGGGATCGGCGAGCAATGCCTCGTAGCTGCCGTACGCGCGTGGGATGCCCTTCTCGTCGGCGTACGTGCACGCGCGTTCGAGGGTGCGCGACGCAACGGCCAGCAGTTGGTGCCCGTTGGAGGCCAGCGGTCCCACGAGCGCACGGTTGATCCTGGCAACGCCGAGGATGCCCCAACGAAACGGCGAAGGAGAAGCTGTCACCGGGAGAGAGTGTCACGGGAATCTGGCAACCGGCAACCGGCAACCGGCACCGGGCACCGGGCACCGGGCACCGGGCACGAAACGCGCGTCAACGCGATCCATAATCGGGCGCGGACATGACTGCGGCTTCCGGGAGCAGGCCCACGCGCGTGCAGGTACTGGTCACCTGCCTCGTCGATCACTTCTCGCCCGACACGGCCGAGGCGATGGTGCGCGTGCTCGAAGGGCAGGGTCTCGAGGTCATCGTGCCGCTGGATCAGACGTGCTGCGGACAGCCCGCGTGCAACGCCGGGGCGCGAGACGATGCGGCGGCGATGGCGCGGTACACGATCGCGCTGCTCGAACGGGATCCGGCACCTGTCGTGGTGCCGTCGGGGTCGTGTACCGACATGCTCGTCCACCAGGCGCCGGCACTCCTCGCCGACGACCCCGTGTGGGTCGAGCGCGCGCTGGCACTCGCCGCACGCACGTTCGAGTTCACGCAGTTCCTCGTGGACGTGCTGGGCGTCGACGCCATCCCGTGCACCGCGCACGGTACGCTCGCGTATCACGCGTGCTGTCACGGACTGCGCGGTGTTGGCATCGACAGGCAGCCGCGGCAACTGCTCGCCGGCGTCGGCGGTGCGCGCGTCGTGCCACTGCCCGAAGCCGACACGTGCTGCGGATTCGGCGGCCTGTTCGCGGTGAAGCTGCCCGACATCTCGGGCGCGATGCTGGACAGGAAGTGCCGCCAGATTGCCGCGTCGGGCGCCGACACGATCGTGGTGACCGACGTCAGCTGCGCGATGCACATGCAGGGCGGGCTCGACAGGCGCCAACAGGCGGTACGCGTGCGCCACATCGCCGACGTGCTCGGAGGCCGGGAGTGATGAGTGACAGGGCCGGGCACCTGGCACCGGGCACCGGGCATCGGGACATCACTGTCGGCAACCGGCAACCGGCAACCGGCAACCGGAGCCTGGCGGCGGGCGTGGACGTTTCGCCGCTGCCGTTCCACAGACGAGCGACGCAGGCCATCGCCGACGCCAGCCTGCAGATCGCGCTCGACCGCGCGACGGGTCGCATGGTCGACGCGCGCCGCACGGCGTTCGGCGCGATGCCCGACGGCGACGTCACTCGCGATCACGTACGCCGGATTCGCGCGCACACCCTCGCGAATCTCGGTCGATACCTCGACCAGTTCGTCGGGGCAGCGACAGCCGCCGGCGCCCACGTCCACTTCGCCGCCGATGCCGCCGCGGCGACGCGTCTTGTCGTCGACCTGGCGCGCGCGCACGACGTGCAGCGCGTGGTGAAGGGCAAGTCGATGGTGTCCGAGGAGGTCCTGCTCAATCACGCACTCGAAGCCGAAGGCATGCGCGTGGTGGAGACCGATCTCGGCGAATACGTGGTGCAGCTCGATCGCGACGTGCCGTCGCACATCATCGCGCCCATCATCCACAAGACGCGCGAACAGGTGGCCGAGACGTTCAGACGCGAACTGCACGCAACCGACGCGGAGGTCGCAGACATCCCCGAGATGACGGCGTTCGCGCGACGCATGCTGCGCGCCGAGTTCCTCGCCGCGGACATGGGCGTCAGCGGTGTGAACTTCGCCGTGGCCGAGACGGGCTCGCTCTGCCTCATCGAGAACGAAGGCAACGGCCGGCTCTCGACGACGGCACCGCGGCTGCACGTGGCGCTGCTGGGGCTCGAACGCATCGTGCCAACGACGGCGGACCTCACGCAGGCCCTGCGGCTCCTCGCACGCAGCGCGACGGGACAGCCGCTGACGGTGTACACGAACGTCATCACGGGTCCGCGTCGTGCGGGCGATCCGGACGGGCCGTCGGATCTGCACGTCGTGATCGTGGACAACGGCCGCTCGCGCCTGCTGCGCACGGAGCTCGAGGAGATCCTGTACTGCATCAGGTGCGGGGCCTGTCTCAACGTGTGTCCCGTCTATCAGGAGATCGGCGGACACGCGTACGGCAGCGTCTACCAGGGGCCCGTCGGCGCCGTGTACACGCCGGGCGCCTTCGGACTCGATCCGTGGGCCGAACTGCCGCAGGCAAGCAGCCTGTGCGGCGCGTGCAAGGACGCCTGTCCGGTCCGCATCGACATCCCGCGCATGCTCCTCGCGCTGCGTGCCGACGCGGAGACCGGCGGCCACACGCCTCGATGGGTCGGCGATGGCTTACATGTGTTCCGGGTCCTCGCCACGCACCCGCGCCTGTTCAGGCTCGCATCGGCCGCCGCGCGACGCGTGTCGAACTGGCTGGGCCCGACCGGCTTCGACAGGCTCCCGGGGCCGCTTGCCGGCTGGACCCGCCATCGCCACTTCCCGCCCATGGCACGCGAGACGTTCACGGAGCGACACAGACGGGCACCGGGCACCGGGCACCGGGCACCGGACAGCGCGGAACGGCAACCGGCAACCGGCAACCGGCAACCGGACAGCGCGGAACGGCAACCGCCAACCGGCAACCGGCAACTGGACAGCGCGGAACGGCAACCGCCAACCGGCAACCGGCAATCGGACAGTGCGGAGCGGCAACCGCCAACCGGCAACCGGCAACCGGACAGCGCGGAGCGGGCAATGGAACAGAGCAGCCATCAGCCGCATCTCACGGCAGGACCGGCTCTCCGAGCCAGGCCGACACACGTCGTCGATCTGTTCCCTCGATCGCTCAGAGAGAAACTCGACACCCGCGGTGCCGAGGTGGCGCATCCGGGGGCGTTCGGTCAGGAGGCACCCACGCTCGACGTCGACGAGGCGATCGCCCGATTCACCACGGCGTGCGAAGCCGTGGGTGGGCGCGTGTCTCGCGTGGCGTCGACCGACGAGGCGGCCGCCGTGGTGCTCGACTACCTGACAGCGCCGGAGTGGCGCCGCGACGGATGCGAGGACGCCGCACCGTTCGTATCGTGGGACGCCGCGCATCTCCCGCTGCCAGACCTGCCGGCGCTGCTCGACGCGCGCGGCGCGCCGCGCCTCGACGCGTACGTCAACGCCGACCAGTCGACGCGCCTCACCGACTACGCGCGCCTCGACGCCGCCATCGTCGGCGTGACGGGCGCCGATGCGGCGCTCGTCGACACGGGCTCGGTGGTGTTGCTCCACGGCGAGGGACGCGGACGGCTCGTGTCGCTGCTGCCGCCCATCCACGTCGTGCTGGTACGCGTCGACCGCCTGCGTGCGACACTCGCCGAGATGATCGCCGCCGCGCCCCTGCTGCCGCGCGACAGCACCAACGTCGTGGTCGTGACGGGGCCCAGCCGCACCGCGGACATCGAGATGTCGCTCACGCGCGGTGTCCACGGCCCACGTCTCGTCCATGTGGTATTCGTGGGATGAACCGCCTGTCACCAGCAGCGCGTGAAACCGTCGTGCGGGGCGGCGGACTCGCCCTCGCGACGGCGGGTTGCGTCGCGCTGCTGTGGCTCTTCGTGCACCAGCCCACGAGCCTCGACGAACTGACGGGTAGCGTGGCCGCCACCGTCGGTGCGTACGCGATCAATCAGGCGGATTTCGATCAGGGACGCCAGTACTTCGACGCCGACAAGTTCGTCGAGGCCCGCGCCGCGTTCGCGCGCGCCGACCCGGCCGCACGCGACGCGCGCACGCAGTTCTTCGTCGCCTACAGCTACTACCGGCAGGGCTGGGGCCGCTTCTACAGTGACGATGCGTTGTTTGCCAAGGGGTTGGCGACGGTGAACCGCGCGATCGCACTGGCGCCGGACGGTCGCCTGCGGGTCGACGACGCCGGCCTCGGCATGCAGACGGGCGACGAGTTGAAGGCGGAGTTCGAACGCGGACTGACGCGCGACGTGACGGACCTGAACCCGTTCCGCGTGCTGCGGGAGCGGCGATGAACGGTCACGACGAGCATCCCGTACGCATGACGGCGGTCGCGTCGCGACCGCTGCCATGGTCGCATCTCGCCGTGCGTGAAGCGGTGGTGCTGCCCACGCTGCTGATCCTCGTCTCGGCGGGTGGCGGCTTCCGCTCCGGCGTGACCGACGGCGCGTGGCGATTCCTTCCGCCGACGCCCATGGCGCTCGTGCTCGGCATCCTGCTGCTCGGCGTGCTCGTCCGCACCGGTGTCGTGGCGCCGTGGGTGCTCGTCGGACCGCAGCGACAGGGACTGGCCAACGCCAACGGTGCCGTGCTGCTCGTCACGCTGCTCGTGGCGTCCGCACAGATCTTCACCGCACTGTCACCCGAGTCCGGACTCCTGTCGGTGCTCGCCGCCGTGTTCTTCCTGCTGCTGCTCGTCAACACGCTCGCGGCGCGCCCCACGCGCGCACGTGCGATGCAGAGCCTCGGCGTGGTCCTGCTGTCGGCGTTCGTCCTGAAGTACGTGGTACTCGACGCGCTCTACGCACCCGCCGGCAGCCTTGCGCGCAAGGTCGTGACGACGCTGCTCGAAGGCGTGTCGCTCGGCGCATTGGGCTACACGCCGCATGGACCGGCGACGGCGTACGTGACGTTCGTGGTGATCCTGGCGTACCTGTTCGCCCTCGTGCTGTTGCCGGGTGAGGACACGCGCGTCAGCGAGCGGCCCACCACTGACGCACGGCTCGTGCGGCCAGATCGGGACGATCGCTGATCAGTCCGCGCACGCCCCAGTCGAGCAGGCGCGTCATGTCGGCGGGGTCGTCCACGGTCCAGACGGCAACAGGCAGACCCGCCCGCGTGGCGGCGCGCACCAGTCGCGGCGAGACCACACGCAGGCGGCCCGCCTTCTCCGGTGCCTGGATCGCCTGAAACGCCGTGTGTCGCGGCGCACATGCGGCCCACGATCGATAGAGGAACCAGCGGATCTCTTCGCGCGCCGCGCTGGACACGATGTCGGCGCCCTCCGCACGCGCCGTGCGGACCACCGCGTCCTCGAACCCCGCGAAGCAGATGCGATCGATCGCTCCGGCAGCACGCGCGACGGCGACGGCCTGCCGGGCGACGTCGGGGTCGCGCCCCTTCAACTCCATGACGATCGGGATGTCCTGATAGCGCGCGAGCACCTCGTCGAGTCGCGGGATGGTGCAGCCCCTGCCGCGCCACGCCTGGCCGTCGATGTCCGTGAAGTGCCAGCCGGCGTCGAGTTGCGCCAGCGCGTCGGCGGTCTGTGCCGAGAGTGGTCCGCTGCCGTTGGTCGTGCGTTCGAGCGTCTCGTCGTGGTGCACCATCACCACGCCATCGCGTGACAACCGCACGTCGAACTCCAGCCCGTCGGCCCCGCACGCCAGCCCGTTGTCGAAGGCCGCGATGGTGTTCTCCGGCCGCAGTCGCGACCCGCCGCGATGGGCGAAGACCAGGGGATGGTCGTGGGAAAGGACAGCGTGGGTCATCCGGCCAGCTTCAGGAACTCCGCCCGCGTCCGGGCATCGCTGCGGAAGGTGCCGAGCATGGCGCTGGTGACGGTGGCTGAATTCTGCTTCTCCACGCCGCGCATCGCCATGCACAGGTGCGTGCCCTGCATGATCACGCCAACGCCCAGGGGATCGACAATCTCGCGGATGCACTCGGCGATCTCGTTCGTGAGGCGCTCCTGCACCTGGAGGCGGCGGCTGAAGACGTCCACCAGCCTGGGGATCTTGCTGAGCCCCACCACGCGCGTGCGCGGGATGTAGGCCACGTGGCACTTGCCGAAGAACGGCAGCATGTGGTGCTCACAGAGGCTGTAGAAGTCGATGTCCTTCACGATGACCATCTCGCTGTAGTCCACCGTGAAGAGCGCGCCGTTGATGATCTGGCTGACGTCAGCCGCATATCCGCCGGTCAGGAACCGCAGCGACTTCTCCACCCGCTCGGGCGTCCTGCGCAGCCCCTCCCTGTCAGGATCCTCGCCAAGTTGTTCCAGCAGGGTCCGGATGAGCGTCTGCATCAGGCCAGTCTACCGGATCGGACGTCGGTCTTCCCGGCCTGCCCGGCCCCACCCATCAGCGCGCGGCGAGCGACTGAATCCGGGCGGCGGTGGCAAACGCGTCAAAGTAGCGCTGCAGGGACGCAGCCGTCGAGGCGTACTCGTTGGGGCCGGCGAAGAAGTCCACTACCACTTCGCGCATCCTGGCGATTTCGCGCAATCGTGCCGGCGTTTGACGATGGCGAGGGTCCGCCATGGTCAGGTCGATCAACTCGAGCGCGCGATGGAACGCGTTGCGTGACAGGTCGGTGTTCCGACCGGACCACTTGTTGGCGCGGCTGATCTCGCTGCCGACGTTCCCCAACTGCTCGCAGAGCGTGAGTCCGTACCAGCGCCCCGCTGCCAGATCACGATGGCGAGGTTCGGTCACCGGCGCACCAACCGTTCCACCAGCCGCACGATGGCCTCCTGGGTAGCAGGGTCGTCCACGCTCCTGGACCGGTTCCCGAACGACGGCCGCAGATTGATCACCGAGTCGAACTCGAGCCAGTCGGCACCGGACATGTCCGGGTACAGGTTGATGCCCCACAGGTCGTGTTGTTGCGCTCCTTCCGCCAGGAGCGCGGCCTCCTGATCCGCGTGAAGTTCGGCATCGACCAGCATCACGTCCCGGCGCAGATCGACTACCGCCTTGACCAGATCCCCGAATCGCCCAGCGGCCATTGCGCGGAGGTCGTCCATCGTCGTGGGTGTGTCTGGCGTGACGCGTCGCATCTGGTGAACGCGATTGTAGCGGAGGCGGTCCGGGTTACGATCCGTCGCACGGTGGTCCAGCAGGGTTCGGATGCGCGTCTGCCTCAAGTCTGTCTCGGTCACGGCTGCGATGGTGCTCTGCGTGTCTCCGCACGCGGCGGGACAGACGCTTGCGGCGGCCGATGCGCTCTACGCGCGGCGTGACGATCCCGTTGCCGCACGACAGGCCGCCGAGCACTACCTGACGCACCACAGGACCGCTCCGCAGGACTTCGTGGGGAGCTGGAAGCTGGCGCGCATGAGCTACTTCCTCGGCACGCAGGGGCGTGACGCCGAGCGCCGCATGTGGCTCGAGACCGGCATGGCCGCGGCGGCCGACGCGATTGCGCTCAACGAGACGCGTCCCGAAGGCCATTTCTGGATGGCCGCCACCATGGGCGCGCTCGCCGAGTCGTACGGCCTGCGTCAGGGACTCAGGTACCGCACACGCATCAAGCAGGCGCTGGAGCGCGTCCTGATCATCGACCCGAGCTACATGGAGGGATCCGCGGACCGGGCCCTCGGCCGCTGGTACCACAAGGTGCCCGGCCTCTTCGGCGGCAGCGCCGCCAGGGCCGAACAGCACCTGCGCAAGGCGCTGACCTACGCCCCGCAATCCTCCGTCACGCTGTACTTCCTCGGCGAACTCTACGAGACCGAGGGCCGTCCGGCCGAGGCACGCCGCCTGTATCAGCAGGTGCTCGAAACGCCGGTTCACAAGGAGTACGGTCCGGAAGACCGCCTGTACAAGTCGCGCGCGCAGGCCAGGCTCCAGGCACTCGGCAGGGGACGCACGACGGGCCGGCGATGACGTGAGCCGTCGGCGCAGGCGACCGGACGCACGAAGGGCGGGACCATCTGGCCCCGCCCTTCGTGTCTCTACGGAGGTCCCGGCGCATGGCGCCGGCGTCTCGCCCTAGAAGCCGAGACGGACGCCCAGATACAGGCGGCGCGGCTGGACCCACACGAGCGGGTCGCCGAAGGCGATGGCGCCGCGGCCCGTCACGATGTCCTGATTACGCATGCTGCCCTGGTTGTCGGTGACGTTGAAGATGTCCAGGAAGAACTCTGGCTTGAAGGTGCTGTCGGTCTTCCGGTACGAGAGGCGCAGATCGAGCTGCCCCCACGACGGGTTGTCGAGCGAACCGACGGCGTTGGGTTCGAGCCACTGTTCGAGTGCGCCGCCCCACACGTAAGGCGTACTCACCTGTTCGGGCAGGTTACGGGCACCCCAGATCTCCGTGCGGCTCGAGATGGAGCCCGAGTTCCAGCGGTAACCACCGCCGACCTCGAGGTTGAACGGGAACGTGTAGGAACCCGCGATCTTCAGCAGGTGCGGGATGCTCCCGGGCTGACGCGCCCACTGGTGCGGCGCGCGCGGGTCGAGGAAGAGCACGTCGCCCTGGTAGTCGGCGTTCGAGTCCGAGTTCGTGTTGCCGTAGGCGTGGCTGTACGTGTAGCTGACCAGCGCCTGCCAGCGATCGGCGTAGCGCTTCCGGAAGTTCAGTTCCAGGCCCTTGTAGTCGCGCTTGCCGCCCGCGAGGGTGGCGATCACGAAGTTGGAGCCCGGGTTCCTGTCGTAGCCGAAGTAGTCGAGGCCGAGCCAGAGCGAGTCGGGCGCGTTGATGTCGCCGTACGCCTGGCTGCCGTCCGTCGCGTACGCGTAGAGCGACAGGTCGTAGTCCTCGAGGATGTCGCGCGTCGGGCGGTACACGAAGTTGGTGCCGAAGCTCATGTTCTTGCCGAGATCCACCTCGTAACCGACGAGGAAGTCGTCGGTGTACGGCGTCTTGGTGGTCGGGGCGAAGAACGCGTCCTGCTGCACCGGGCCGCCACGGATGCGGTAGGTGAGCCACTGGTCGTTGATGTAGACCTGCTCATGGCTGATGGCGCCGGTGAGCGTGCCGGCGAAGTTGGTCATGCCCATGCGGACCGGGTCGTAGTAGCGGCCGTAGTAGAACGACGCCTTGTGCCTGCCGTTGCCGAGCACGTCGTAGGTGGCGCTGAGGCGCGGCGCGATGTTCCAGTCGAACGTGTAGATGTTCTCACCGGTCGTCGCGAAGTGGCGCCACTGCTCGGCACGCACGCCGAGGTTGAGCGTCAGGCGGCCGAGCGAGACCTGATCCTGTACGAAGAGCGTGGCGCCCTTTGTCTGCGTGAGCTGCGGACCGTCCTGCACCTGCAGCGTGCGCGAGTAGTTGATCGCGCCGTTGGGGTTGCCGTTCGTGTCGTAGTAGCTGAGTGCCGAGTTGAGCTCTGCCACGGCGATCGTCCCGTCGCCGTTCAGGTCGTAGCGGTTGTAGAACGACTGACGGTTGGGCGCGGCGTTGATGTTCGCGATGAGGCCGGTGTAGTCGTTGGCCGCGCCGGTGTTGAACGCGCGCGCGGAGAACCCGCCGGCGGCCATCTGTCCGGCCGTCGTGCCGGCCAGGTGCGGCGCCAGCGATGCCGTATAGCCGACGTTGTTGATGCGCAGCGAGTTGCGGAAGTTCTCGGCGAGCTGGTACTCGAAACCGCCCTTGACGAGGTGCCGTCCGAAGAGCCACTGCAGCGATCCGCGGAAGGAGTTCGAGTTGCGCTCGGTGATCGAGTCGGTACCGGCCCCGCCAAGCTGTTCGTCGGCCAGCGTGCGGCTGTCGGTGCCGCGATAGACGATCGTGTTGAGCGACTCGCGGATCGTCGAGAGGGTGTTGAGGTCGGCCTGGTGCTTCTGCCACGTGAGGTCGGCCAGGACGTTCCCGAAGACGCGCGTGTAGCCGACGCTGTAGTTGTAGCCGCCCGACTCGCTGGAGGAGTTGCGCGCGTTGAGCGTGGTACGCGTCGTCGAACCCGAGATCGTCGTCGGGTCGCTCATGTAGATGCCGGTGATCGTGTCGTTCGACGTGGGCGCGTACGTGCCCTTGAGGTACCCCTGCTTGTCGGTGCGTTCGACGCTGCGCATGAACGCCTGCGTGTCCTGCGCCGTGACGTCGTCCTCGCGGTTCACCTGACGGTAGCTGCCGAAGAACCAGGCCTTGTTGGTGAGGATGGGTCCGCCGATGGTCACCGCCGTGTCGTACGACGAGAACTCGTCTGACGGCGCGTTCTTGTTCTCGCTCACCAGGCTCGCGTTCTGGAAGTAGTAGTTGACCGTGCCCTGGAACCTGTTGCTGCCCGACTTGGTCACCACGTTGGACAGCAGGCCGGCGTCCCCATGTACTCGGCCGGGATACCGCCCGTGAGCACCTTCTGCTCCTGGATGATCTCGGTGTTCAGGTTCGAGCCGAACGTGCCGCCCACCGGGTCGGTGATGTTGATGCCGTTGAAGTAGTAGAAGTTGTCGGTCGACGTGCCGATGGTGCCGCCGACGTCGCTGTAGTTGATGCCGCCGCGCGCCGCCGGGTTACCAGCGCCCGTGGGGTCGTTGGTCGGGAACACGCTCGGCACGAACTGCAGGTAGCTCTGGTACGAGCGGCCCGTCGGGAGCGACTCGGTGAGCTGCAGCGTGATGTCGGCGCCGGTGACGGCGCTCTTGACGTCGACGACGGGCGTCTCGCTCGTGACCTGCACCGTCTCGGTGAGGCCGCCCACCGCCAGCGACACGCGCAGCGTCGTCGTCTGGCCCGACCGGACCAGGACGTTCTCGTTACGCGTCGGCGTGAACCCCGCGAGTTCGGAGGTCACGGTGTAGCGCGCCGACGGCTCGAGACTCACCACGAGCGCACGGCCCTGCGCGTCGGTGACCGCCACGCGCTGCGACGTCACGTCAGCGCCAGACGCCGTGACGGTGACGCCCGGCATCGCCAGGCCGTCGGTATCGGTGACGAGCACCTCGATGGTGCCCACGCTCACGGCCTGTGCGCCCGCATGGGGCAGCACCGGCGAGGCGAGCAGTGCCAGCACCGCCGCACACAATCCAACAATATTCTTCATCGTCCATCCCTTCGAGAAGTGCGTATTCGAGACCCGCCAGAGGGGTTGTCGTCCCTTCGCCGAGCCCACAATTGCCCGCATGAGTGCAATATCGATGCCCCTTCGCGCCGGAGCGCCAGGCCGGTGCGGGTGCCGCGCGACCAGCGCTTTCGGACGCGATCGCTTCCGCGGGCGGATGCGGGTCAGGTCAGACTCATCCAATGTGACGAATGGGTGATCTGAACATTTGGATCGGCAGCGTACAGGTGTGAACCGTCCATGCCGCTACTTCAGAAGCCCTGTAAATATACATTCAAATTATCAGATCATTGTCATTCGAAATAATGGATCTTCGACGAATTCCTTGTGGAAACTCGCGAATAGTCACGGTTTCGTCACACCAGCGATCCGGTACACACCATGCAAGCACCGCTTCGTCCACTGGAACGGACGAGCGGTCCCAAGGCTGCCCTGTCCATCCAGAGGACCTCGATCCCGCATTCAGCGAGGTCCCGTATTTTCAGGAGGGTAGGACATGATTCGTCGCGCAATGTGGGTGCTGCTGGCAGCGGTGCTCTGCGCAACCCCGGCACTCGCCCAGGAGACCACGGGGGCGGTGGCTGGTACGGTCACCGACAGTTCGAAGGCGGCCATTCCGGGGGCCACGGTGAAGCTCGAGGGCGGCGCCGTCAATCAGATTCAGGTCAGCGACGGGCAGGGCCGCTACCGGTTCGCGGCGATCCCGCCGGGGACGTACCGGATGACGACCCAACTCGATGGGTTCGCGACCGGCCTGGCCGAGAGCGTGTCGGTGGCCGTCGGCCGCACGACGACCGTCGACTTCGCGCTGAGCGTCGGTGGCGTGGCCGAACAGATCACGGTGCAGGCCGACGCCGCGCGCGTGGACACGGCCCAGACCACCATCCAGACCAACGTCACGGCGGCCACCATCGAGAACCTGCCGAAGGGCACGACGATGAGCAGCCTCTTCAAGCTGTCGCCGGCGGCACGTGCCGAGCCACTCAGCGGCCAGTTCCAGATCGACGGCGCGAGCGGCTCGGAGAACTCGTTCATGCTCGACGGCCTCGAGACGTCGAACTACCGCACGGGGGTCCTCAACTCCAACAACAACCTGCCTTTCGAGTTCGTGCAGGAGATGTCGATCAAGACGTCGGGGTTCAACGCCGAGTTCGGCGGCGCGACGGGCGGCGTGATCAGCGTCGTGACCCGGAGCGGGACCAACAGCTTCCGCGGCAACGCGGGGATCGAGTTCGAGCCGTCGAGTCTGGCTGGCGATCCGCGCGGCCGCCTGAATCGCTTCCGCACCGGCACGGGTGCGGCGTTCGTGCAGGTGAACGAGTACCTGAACGACAAGAAGGACGACTATTCGTACTACTACCCCATGCTGAGCCTGGGCGGTCCGATCATGCGCGACAAGTTGTGGTTCTTCGCGGGCTACGCGCCCCAGATCCACAAGGAAGAGCGCACGACGGAGTACTTCACGTCGGACCCGCGCACGCGCACGAAGACCGCCGAAGAAACCTACACGCGCACGCGCAAGGGCGAGTTCTTCATGGGCCGCCTGGACCTCCAGGCGACCAACTCGCTGCGCCTGAACGGCAGCTACACGTACAACCCGTACATCGAGGACGGTGTCTTCCCGCACAGCCAGATCTCGCTCGGCAACTTGCCGCCGACTGTCAACTTCGGCGGATCGACGGGCATCCTGACGGGTCACAACCTCACGGAGCGCCAGGGCGGCAAGCGCGACGGCGTCAACTTCAATCTCGGCGGCGACTGGACCATCGGCGGTCGAGCGCTGTTCACGTCGCGCGTGGCGCGAGGGTATCTCAACGAACTCCTCGGCTCGAAGAGCATCCCGAACGAGACCCGATACCGCTGCGTCGGCCTGGCGCCGCCGCCCGGCGCGGGGTGCTCGCTCGGCTTCGACAATCTGCCGTCGGGCAACTCCCAGATCATGGAAGACAGTTCGGAGCGCTGGACGGTCGACAACGCCATCGCGTTCGACGTGGACAATCTCGGCGGCCGCCACCAGTTCAAGGTCGGGCACCAGTTCTCGCGCGTCACCAACGCCGTGGAGTCCGGCTACACCAAGACGGGGCGCCTGGACCTGTACTACGGCTACACGATCAACGACCTGACCGGCCGCGACGACGCCGTGTCTGCCAACGCGATCGGCGCTGGGTTGTATCTCCGCTTCGGCACGGTGGGTGCCGCCTCCAACACGGCCCACTCGATCTACTTCCAGGACCGGTGGCAGCCGACCAACCGCCTGACGATCAACGCGGGCGTCCGCCTGGAGAAGGAAGACCTCCCGTCGTACAACGGCTATGCGCCGCCGATCAACTTCGGCTGGGGCGACAAGGTCGTGCCGCGTCTCGGCGTGGCGTACGACGTGACGGGCGATGGCCGCACGAAGGCGTTCGCGAGCTTCAACAGGTTCCAGGACCGCCTCAAGTTCGAGTTGCCGCGCGGTTCGTTCGGCGGCGACTTCTACCGGGTGGACTACTTCGAGATCTTCCCGCAGAACCTCGCGTACACCTCCTTCACGCCGAGCGTCGTCCTCGGGAGCAACGCCGACGTGATGGGCGGGCAGTGCCCGATCGCGAACTCGACGGGCCTCTCGCGGTGCCAGTACGACTACCGCATCGCGTCCAACGACCCGGCCGCCGACATCTACACGGGCAAGGTGGACCCGGATCTGAAGCCGTTCACGCAGACCGAGTGGACGGTGGGTATGGAGCGCGAGCTGATGCGCTCGACGGTCCTCAGCGTGCGCTTCAGCCGCAAGTCGGTGGACCACGCCATCGAGGACGCCGGCTTCCCGACGCCCGAGGGATCCGAGGCCTACATCATCGGCAACCCCGGCGAGGGCCTGCACCTGGCCACCTCCAAGCAGTTCGGCTACGCGAAGACAGCCAAGCCGGAGCGCGTGTTCCGCACGCTCGAGACGCGCCTGGAGCGCCGCTTCGCCAACAACTTCCAGTACCAGCTGGCGTACATCTTCAGCCGCCTGGAAGGCAACTACTCGGGTCTGGCCAGTTCGGACGAGAACGGCCGCACCTCGCCCGCGGTGAACCGCTTCTTCGACCTGCCGCACCTGGGATTCACGCTCGACGGCACGCCCGACAACGGCCCGCTCGCCACGGACCGTCCGCACGTGTTCAACGCGAGCGGCGTCTACCAGTTCAACTGGGGTGATCGTCAGTCGACCAACGTGGCCGCGTTCACGACGTTCCAGTCGGGCACGCCGATGACGACGTTCTACACGTTCTACGCAACCGCCATGGCCTACGGCCGCGGCGACATGGGCCGCACGCCCATGTTCATGGCGACCGACCTCATGCTCTCGCACCGCGTGCGTCTGGGTGGCGCGAGGACACTGGCGCTCGAGTTCAACGTCCTCAACCTGTTCGACTCGAAGCGGACGCTGGGTCTCCACAACGTCAACGCCGGCGTGAACCCGAGCATCTCGACGCTCGGTCTCAACGTGGCCGACGAGCCTGAAGCGCTGAACTACATCCTCACCAACGGGATCCGTTCGAACTACGAAGCGTATCTGGCCAACGCCGCCAGTCCGCAGCGCAGGGACAGTGCCTACGGGATGGCCAATTCGTTCCAGGGCCCCCGCACGGTCCGTGTCGGCGTGAAGTTCAACTTCTAGACCGACGCGTCGCTCTCCGACAGAACGGGTCCGGTGGGGACTGCCCCGCCGGACCCGTTCGTTTTCGGCACGGGTAAAGGACGAGGGGATTCGTGCCGATTACGGTACCGACGGTCCGCTTGTCCCTCCGATGTCGATGAATCAACGTCAGCGTCCGCGCACCCCGCTTCCGAACGGCCTCAGTGGCGAGGTCACCGTCTACCGGCCGCTCCAGGTGAGCGATCTCTCGCCGCGCGGCGCGCGAGTGGAGACGCCGGAACCGCTGCGCGTCAATTCGATCAGGGCCTTCCGCTTCAACCTCGGCGACCAGACGGTGGTCCTCAAGGGTCGCGTCTGCCATTCCAGCGTCCGCACCCTGGACGATGACCTGGTGGTCTACACGTCCGGAGTGGAGTTCCTCGACGTCCCCACCGTCGCCCGTCAGGCCATCGAGCGCTTCCTCGATCGCGCCGTCATGTCCCCGTTCGCCGCGGAACACGGCGAGATTCACTGAGTGAGACGGCTGGGCCGCGGCGTAGCGCTACCGGCGCGAAGGCGGGCCGGCCCTGCCCGTGCTCCGAAGCCCCGGGGTCATCTGATTCTGACGTGTTGCAGGTAGTCGCCTGAGTCGATGCGGAGGGCGCCGCCGAGGGGGGCGTTGTAGAAGTACACCCACGCATCGAGGGTCTCGCCCGTATCGAGTTGCACGGGATAGAGATGGCGGGTGTAGAGGCTCTGATCGACGTGGTCCTCGCGGTAGCCTTCGATCTCGTCGAGGGCGGCGAGCACCGTGACGGGGTCGTCCATCTCGTAGACTTCGCCCCACACACAGCCGTCGGGATCGGGAATCGCGGCCGGATAGATGCCGAGGTCGTACAACGTGGCGCGAATCGAGCCGCGGCGCCGATGACGGAGCTTGCCTTCGATGCCCGCGCGGCGGCGCCGGTCGAAGCCCGTCATCAAGGTGCCGTAGAAGAAGGCCGCGGTACGCACGTCCCCGCCGTTGTGTCCTGCCGTGTTCAAACGTCGAAGTGTATCAGAAGTACCAGCGACGCGGACGGCCCGGACACGTCACATGGCTGGAGAGGGCTGTCGCCCCTCCAGCCCGTGAGTCCATCCGCGGAAGACGCGCGTGCGTGTGTCAGTCGTCGGCGCGGGGCTCGAGCACGCGGCGGGCGTGGTCGTCGTGCGTGGCGCGCGCGTGCGTGACGATCGTGTCGAGCAGTTCGGCAGGCAACGTGACGTGCAGCGCGACGCCGTTACCGACGCTCTCCACCTGCACCGTGTTGAGCAGCGGCGCGAACTCGGGCTTGCTGTCGATCTGGAGCCTCGCCAGCGCGAGCACGCCCTGCACCACGTCGCGCATGTTCTTGCCGGCGGCCTCGTCCTTGCCCTCGGCGCGGATGGTGGCCTGGAGCCCGCCGTTCAGGTGGCCCGACGCCGCGAACCACTTCACCTCGGGCATCTGCTGCATCACCTGGGCCGGAATCTCACCGCGGCCCTGCAGCACGTTCGGGCGTCCGATGGCCCACACCGTGGAGTTCTGGTCCACGCTCTCCAGCATGCGGAGGAACTCGCCGTCGCTCAGGATGCTGGCCGTGCCTTCGCCATAGGAGCGGTCGATGGCGGCCTTCACCGCCGGCTCGGCGCCGACGATGACGAGGTTGGTGTTGACGAGCGCGATGATGGGCCGCACGTGGCGGGGCACCGTGGGCACGCTCTCCTCGTCAGCAGGCGCGCCGTGATCCTTCCCCACGAGCAGGCGCGCGCCCTTGTATTCGTCGAGGCGGCCGCCCTTGTTGGCCACCAGCGACTCGATGCGCCCCGTGTCGAAGCGGCCACGCAGCGCGACGAAGCCCGTCTCGTGCATCGCGCCAGGCGTCGACGCAGGCGACAGGGCGGCGATCACGGCGTCGATGTCGCGCTCCACATCGATGCCCGTCTCCTCCTGGAACTCCTCCCTCCCCTTCCCCGCATCGTCAAGGAGGGTGGTGAGGCGTTGGCGGAACTCGGACGTCATCACGCCCTGCACGTTGGCGTAGGCGACGACGGCGGCGCCGGCGGGTACGAGGGAGAGTTCGTCAGGGCCGGCGTTGCTGGCCAGCGCCCGCGGCATCCCGCCCATATAAGCGACCGTGCCAACGGCCAGTCCGGTGACGAGAATGGCGGCCGAACCGAGAAGCGTGTAGCGAGTCCTGGCTGTGCTCATGGGCATTCACTCCTGCGCAATAGCCACTGTAACGTAAACGGCGGGAAGGAGGTTCCCGACGGGAAGAACACTGCAGGGACCGGCAACGGGCAACCCGGCAACCGGCAACCGGGGCCTCACGGCGGGCAACCGGCATCCGGCAACCCGGCAACCGGAGCTCCCGGCCGGAGCACCCCGTTGCCGGGGTGCCGGTTGCCGG